>JBIOXP010000196.1:0-3758 GCA_044869705.1 Binatia bacterium
TTCTGTCGATGGTCGCCGTCGAAAAGGGTTTGGCGTGGAATACCGTCCAGGCGTATGGCCGCGATTTGGCCAAGCTCGCCAATTACCTCGAAGCGCGCGGCATATCGTCTTGGCGCGAAGTCGATGCGACGCAGATCCGCGCTTTTATGGGCTCCTTACGCGCCGCCGGACTGAGCTCACGAACCGTTTCCCGTCATGGTGTGACCGTGAGACAGCTGCTGTCTTTTCTGCAAGCCGAAGGGCGGATCAAAACTGCCTTGCTGCCAGGCCTTTCCTTGCCGCGTGCGCCGCGTAAGCTGCCGCACATTCTTTCCGCCGAGGATGTACGAAAACTGCTCGCGCAACCGGTCGCCGAGAAGGCGCTCGGCGCCCGCGACCGGGCGATGCTCGAAATCCTCTATGCAAGCGGGCTGCGCGTTTCCGAACTGGTGACGCTCCAGACCAGCCAAGTCAATTTTCAGGGCGACTATCTCGTCGTGAAAGGGAAGGGCGGCAAAACGCGAGCCGTACCTTTTGGTCGATGGGCTCGGGAGAGGCTTTCGGAGTATTTGAACAATGGCCGGCGGGCGCTATTGAAAGGAAGATCGAGCGCATACCTGTTTGTCACGCGCTCCGGCAAACCGCTGACCAGGCAAGGATTTTGGAAGCTCATCCGAGCCTACGCTCTTGCGGCAGGGATCGAGAAACGCGTGACGCCGCATACCTTGCGCCATTCTTTTGCAACTCACCTGCTCGAGGGCGGCGCGGATTTGCGGTCGGTGCAGGCGATGCTCGGACATGCGGATATCTCGACGACGCAAATCTACACGCATGTGGACGGCGCGCGGCTGAAAAAAGTGCACCGCGAGCATCATCCAAGGGAACGAAACAGAGAGAGAAAAAGGAATTGGAACGATGGAGCAATGGAGTGATGGGCTTACAGTACTCCATCACTCCAACACTCCATTTATGATTTTCGCCTTGTGTTTTTATCGACCTTGCCGTATTGATAATCGAAGGAGCCTTCCCGCAGGAGACTATTGGAAGAGTCAATCCGCCAAATCGCGATTTGGGCGCTGCCGGTTCTGATCGCAGTCGTCTTTCACGAAGTTTCTCATGGATGGGTCGCATACCAGCTTGGCGATCCAACAGCCGCCAAACTGGGCCGTTTGACCCTGAATCCTTTTGCCCATGTCGATCTGTTCGGCACCATTCTAGTGCCGTTGATCTTGATCGTTTCCAATGCGCCGTTTGTCTTCGGCTACGCGAAGCCGGTGCCGGTCAACTTTTCCAATCTGCGCAATCCTAAGCGAGACATGATCTGGGTGGCGGCCGCCGGTCCCGCAATGAATTTGTTGTTGGCGTTCTTGTGCTCGGTCGCTTGGAAGTTTCTGGCCGCCGGAATCGGCGATCATGGCGAACAGTCCGGCGCTTCGAGACTTTCCGATTATACGGCAGCGCTCGTGCTCATGGCACAGAGCGGAATTTTGATCAACATCGTTCTGGCGGTCTTCAATATGTTGCCACTGCCGCCGCTGGATGGCGGGCGAGTGATGGTCGGCCTCTTGCCCCCGACGTTATCGATGGCTTTGGCGAAAATGGAACCTTACGGTTTTATCATATTGATCGTCTTGCTGATGACCCACACCTTGGACCGAATCATCGATCCGCCGACGGAGTTCTTGCTGAGGCTTTATCTCGGAGCCCACTAGTTGGGACGTTTATGCAAACCATCGTGAGCGGGATGCGGCCTACCGGGCGGTTACACCTGGGACACTTCCACGGCGCCCTGGAGAACTGGTTGCGCCTGCAGAAAGAATATCAATGTTATTTCTTTGTTGCCGATTGGCATGCACTGACGACCGATTATGCGACGCCCCAGGGGATTCAGCAAAACACGCTGGAGATGGTGGTCGACTGGCTGAGTATCGGACTCGATCCCGGCAAGGCGGTGATCTTCCGGCAATCGCGAATTAAAGAGCACGCCGAGCTTCATCTGATTTATTCGATGATCACGCCGGTCCCTTGGCTCGAACGCAACCCGACCTATAAAGAGCAAATCAAGGAGCTGACCGGCAAGGATCTGTCGACCTACGGTTTTCTCGGTTATCCCGTTTTACAGGCGGCCGATATCACGATCTATAAAGCGAACAAAGTCCCGGTCGGGGTCGATCAGGCGCCTCACGTCGAGCTCACCCGCGAGATCGTGCGGCGATTCAATCAGCTCTATCAGCCGATTTTCCCCGAACCTGAAGTGCTGCTGACCGAAGCGCAAAAGGTTCCGGGTCTCGACGGCCGCAAAATGAGCAAAAGCTATGGCAACGCCGTATTTCTTTCCGATACGCCGCAGGAGATCGATCAGAAGCTCAGCCGAATGATGACTGACCCGGCGCGCGTGCGACGGAGCGATCCCGGCGAGCCCGAGAAGTGTCCGGCTTTTCAGCTGCACAAGATCTATTGCACGCCGGAGGAGATCGAACAGGTTTCAGTCGGCTGCCGCACGGCAGGGATCGGCTGCTTGGAATGTAAGAGGGTTATGATCAAGCATGTCATTGATGATCTCGCGCCGTTTCGCGAGAAGCGAGCCCATTACCAAGCCAGGCCGGACGAGGTAGCGGCGATTCTCGCGGCGGGAGACGATGCGGCGGCCAAAGCGGCGGCTGTCACCATGACCGAGGTGAGAGGAACATTGGGATTGTGAGCACTCACGTCCAGCTGGAAATTTTCGAGGGTCCGCTCGATCTTTTGCTGCATCTCATCAAAAAAAACGAGGTCAGTATCACGGACATCCCGATCGCGGCCATCACCGAACAATATCTGGCTACTCTCGAGCTGATGCAAAGCCTCAATCTCGATATTGCGGGTGAATTTCTCGTCATGGCGGCGACTTTGGTTCACATCAAATCCCGTATGCTGCTTCCCCCCGGTGCCGAGGAGCCCGACGAAGACGAGGGGATCGACCCGCGTGACGAGTTGGTGCGCCGGCTTTTGGAATATCAGCGTTACAAGGATGCCGCCACCGTGCTCGAGCAACGTGAGATCCTGACTCGCGATGTGTTCATCCGCGGCGGCGCTTCTACGGAGGAAGCCGGGCCGCGCGGTTTTCGTGAGACGTCGATTTTCGAGCTGCTCGGCGCCTTGAAACGGGTGATCGAACGGTTGCCCAAAGACGTTTTCCATGAAGTCACCCTCGAAAAGATAACCGTTCGAGAGAAAATGACGTTGCTCCTGGATCGGCTGCACGAGCGCGGCAGCCTGGTTTTCGAGACGCTCTTCGATCAGGCCAAAAGTCGCATGGAAATCGTGGTGACGTTTCTCGCGATGTTGGAGCTGGTCAAAGTGCGCGCGATCCGGATCCTTCAAGAAAACCCGGGCGGTCCGATTCTCATCGAAGCCGCGGCGGGAATGGACGAAGCGGCGGAAGGAGTCGCCTTGGACGAGGAACAAGATGGAGCGTGAAAAGATCAAATCAATCCTGGAAAGTTTGTTGTTTGTCGCCGATGCGCCGCAGTCAGCGCAGCGACTGGCCGAAAGCATCGAAGGAAGCGACCGTAAACTGATCCAGGAGCTTCTGGCCGAATTACAAGCTGAGCTAGAGACGCAAAATCGCGGCGTACGCTTGGTGGAAGTGGCCGGTGGCTATCAGTTGCGCACCCCTAAAAACAACGCTGACTGGGTCAAGAAATTTCTCGGCGGACGACCCGCTCGGATGGGTAAAGCGACGCTGGAGACTCTTGCCATCGTCGCCTATCGCCAGCCGATCACCAAAGCCGAGATCG
>JBIOXP010000197.1:0-4798 GCA_044869705.1 Binatia bacterium
GAATGGCCCTGGCTTGAAAAAAAGCGTCAGCGGCGAAAAAAGTTAGTGTTTCATGGTAGTTTTCGCGTCATCGCAAGACGGTGGAATCTGCGTATTCGAGCCGCAGCTTCCGATCAGAAATCGCCGAGATCTCGTAACAAACTGGCACGACGAGTGCTTTAACCCTTCGCCCATGGCTTACAAGATTCTGGTGGTGGAGGACAACACGGATTGTCGCGAGCTGTTCGCAATGATCATTCGCCATCTGGGCTGCGAGGTGATCGAAGCTGCGGATGGCGAAATTGGCGTGCAGAAGGCGCTCACCCACAAACCCGACATTATTTTTATGGATGTCGGTTTGCCCAGTATGAACGGGCTCGAGGCGACTGCCTGTTTACGAGAAAGTGCCGCGACACGAGAAGTGCCGATCATCATCTGTACGGCCTGGATGGCTGATAAATACCGCGAATCAGCGATCAAATGCGGCGCTCACGCAGTTATTGTCAAACCTGTTTCTGTCAGCGAACTCCAGACGGTACTTCTTCGTTATTTGCCTCTGCCGAAAGACGCGGCCCAGCTCCACTGAGCATTCCGCCTCACAATAAGGTCTTGCAGTGCAAAAAGGCGCAGCATGCTGCGCCCCTACGTCGCCATGCCGTGGCGAAACCGCGCCGTCATCTTGCTTCTGTGAACGGGCTAGTGCTACAAACTTAGAACGTCATTAAAGTCGACTGACAAAGCACCCGCGAGTCATTGTTTGGTCTGATCGCAAATTTCTGGAGGAGTCCATGAAACCGCAAGCATGGCGGCAAAAACTCGGCGATTGCGTACGCGAGTTATTTCTCTCGCCTGAGATGCAGCATTTCTACGCGATACCGATGACGACGGATCGGGCGAGAATTTATCTGCTGCAGCTGAGCCTGTACGTGCGCCAGCGCAGAAATTTCTGGCCGCAAGTCGCTGCCAACTGTCCGGAGTTCGAAGTCAAGCAGCGCATCATGGAGCATGAACACGAGGAGCTCGTGGAAGACGAGCATTCCAAGGCCGGTCATCTCGATCTGATATTCCGTCAGGGGAAGGAATTGGGGCTGAGCGTGGATGATGTGCTCAGAGCGGAGCCTTTGCCGACCACGAAAGCAGCGATCTATGGTTGGTTTTGGATTGCGCGCCATCGTCCCTGGCAGGAGGCGATCGCGGCCTCGACGATTGCCGAGTGGACAAATGACGACCGCCTGCTCGGCGACCTCGGGGGCGGCAATTGCACCCGCCTTTATAAAATATGGAAACGGGATCTCAACTTTGGTGATGCGCAGATGCCGAACTTCACCGCGCATAGCAAAGCCGATGTGAAGCATTCCGACATGTTTATCGATGTGCTGGAGAAATATGTCATGCCCGGCCGTGAGCAGGACGTCCTCGACACCGCAAAAGAGTCGATGGATCTCCACCGCGCCTATTTCGGCGGCATGGCGCACGCGATGTCGCAGGCGGCTTAGTATCGGAGGCATCATGAAGCTGGACGAGCTCGATCGCCAGTTGGAGCAAAACCATCTTTCCGGATTCTGGCGCACGCGCGTGCCGTCGCATACCTCTGAAGCGCCCTATCTATGGAAATGGGAATCTTTGCTCGACGGTCTACTCAAGGCGAGCGAAACCATCGGCATCGAGCAAGCCGAGCGGCGTGCCATACGGGTGGTGAATCCGCACCTGGCTACCAAGTCCACTTCCCATACGCTTCAGGTGACTTTCTCGATCGTCAATCCGGGTGAAGTCGCGCGGGCGCACCGGCACAATATGGCGGCGATTCGATTCGTCGTTCAGGGAAAGGGCGCCTTTACGGTGGTGGACGGCGAAAAATTTTACATGGATGAGGGCGATCTCATCCTCACGCCCAACTGGACCTGGCACGATCACCATAACGAATCCGAGGATCCCATTATCTGGCTCGACGGGTTGGACGGTCCGCTTATTCAATCGCTCAACATTTTGTTTTTTGAAGAAGCAAAAGAGCCCGAGCAGGCGATTACCCACCCGACCGGTGAATCGCTGAGCCGCATGGGCTTTGCGCGGGCACCGCTGAAGAACGAGAATCACCGGCGCGGCGTGCCGTTTCGCTATGCGTGGAAAGATAGCCACGCGGCGCTGCGCGCTATGGGCGATCATGAGCGCGATCCCTACGATGGCCGATTGTTGCGCTACATCAATCCGGTAAGCGGCGGATATACTTACCCGACCATGTCATGCGAGATTCAGCTTTTGAAAGGAAAGGAATTCACTCGCGCGCATCGGCATACCAGCACGGCGATTTATCACGTTGTGCGAGGCCAAGGCCGCACCCGGGTCGGCGAAGGCTATCTCGAATGGAAGCAGGGCGACACGTTCGTCGTGCCGCTCTGGCAGTCGCATGCGCACGGAAACGTCTCCAATGATGAAGCCGTGCTCTTTTCGCTCACCGATCGACCTGTGATGGATGCTTTGCAGCTCTACCGCGAGGAGACGGTGAACTGAGCTCGTTGCGTCGATCTTTGCTCGAAGGTTTCCGCCAATCTCAAAATGGCTGCGCCGGTTAAAATCAAGCTCGCGAGCCGCGCCTACGACGGCACGCTACCGATCCTGCGGCGCCAAATCGGTATCGACGGGTATCAGCTCGAAATCACAGAGGCAGAAGACGTGCCCGGCATGTTCGCCGGCATGTTCAAAGGACAATACGACGTCTCCGAAATGTCGCTTGGCGAGCTCATTTATTACACGTCGCGAGGCAGAGCGGATTTTGTCGCGATTCCGGTTTTTCCATCCCGCATGTTTCGCCATGGATTTATCTTTTGCCGCAAGTCCTGTCGCGTCGATCAACCTGGCGACTTGAACGGGAAAAGAGTCGGTTTTCTGCGCTGGGTGCAAACTGCGGCGATCTGGGTGCGCGGCATGTTGATCGACGAGTACGGTGTGTCCGCGCGGGGTACCGAATGGTATGTGGCTTCGATGCACCATTGGGACGCCGACGATCCTGGCGCCACGGTAGAGCCGCGCGATGGTTCGACGGTTCGCATGCTGCACGATTCCGGCAAAAACACCGCCGAACGGGCTTGTCGCGCACTCTTCGACGGTCAAGTTGATGCGTTAGGAGTGACGGAGTCGCAGCTCCCCATTCTGCTTGCCAATGACTCGGTTAGGCGGCTATTCGAAAGACCGCGCGACGTCGAGATCAATTATTTTCGTCGAACCAGAATCTTGCCGATCATGCATGTTGTGGCGTTACAAAAGTCGCTGGTCGACCGCGATCCCCAGCTCCCGGAAAAGCTTTTCCGGCTTTATAGCCAGGCCAAGCGCTGGGCACAGCATTGGCGGCGAGCGATTCCAAGCCTGGTCGAAGCTTGGCCCGATCACTACCTCGGCGAGGAAAAAGAAATTTTTCAAACCGACCCGTGGGCGTATGGCGTGGAAGCCAATCGCCACGTGCTCGACACATTTCTTGGCTATTGCCACGCGCAAGGAGTTACTGCAAAGGCAATGGCGGCAGAAGATATCTTTCATCCGAGCACGCTGAAACTGGTCGAATAACTGCAGGAGGAATGCATGGCGACGGCGAGCGCAGCGGCAATCAAATCGAGCTCTCTTTCTTGCGATTTGCGCGACTGGCTGAAAGACGTCAAGCGGCTCGAACAGCTGGAGCAAATCTCGGGCGCCGATTGGGATCTGGAGATCGGCGCGCTGACAGAGATTATTCTCGAGCGAATTTCCACCCCGCCGGCGGTGATCTTCGACAATGTGCCCGGTTTCGATCCAAAGCGGCGCGTACTCGCCAATATGCTCGAAACCCTCGAGCGCACGGCGCTCACTTTGAACTTACCTCGCGAATTGAAGACGATTCCGCTGATCGATGCGCTACGCGCGCGGCTCCGGACGATGCAACCGATCAAAGCCAATGTCGTTTCCAGCGGACCTGTGTTCGAAAATATCGAGCGTGGAGCGGATATTGACCTAACGAAGTTTCCCGTGCCCCGCTGGCATGCCGGCGACGGCGGCAGATATCTCGGCACGGCTCATTTGGTGGTGACGCGCGATCCGGAAACGGGAGTCGAGAACGTCGGCTGCTATCGCGTCATGCTCCAAGATAAGGATAAGGTGGGACTGTACATTTCGCCGGGAAAGCACGGCAAGATTCACTACGAAAAAGCGATGAAAGCCGGCAAGCCGTTTCCGGTGGCAATGGCCTTCGGACAGCATCCGCTTTTGTACATCGCCGCATCGCAGGCCGTACCCTACGGAATCAATGAGTATGACTGGGCGGGAGGCCTGATCGGTCAGCCGATCGACGTCATCGAAGGTCCCGAGACAGGGCTGCATTTTCCGGCGAGCGCGGAGATTGTCATCGAGGGCGAGATCATCCCCGGCGAATCGCTGCAGGAGGGTCCGTTCGGCGAGTGGCCGGGCTATTACGCGAGCGCCCGGCGGGCGGAACCATTCGTGCGGGTTAAGGCGCTCTACTATCGCAATGAGCCGATCATCTGTGGCGCCGCGCCCTTCAAGCCGACGATCCATGGCATGTATCGCTCCTGCTTGCGCGCGGCGACCGTATGGAACGGCATGGAACAGGCCGGGGTGCCGGATATCAAGGGAGTTTATTTGCCGCCGCCGGCGCAACGCTTCATGATCGTGGTGGCGATCAAGCAAAGGTACCCCGGGCACGCGAAACAAGCTGCGCTGATGGCTTGCCAGTGCCACGCCGGGGCGTATCTGGGACGCTATGTGGTCGTGGTGGACGATGATATCGATATCACGGACGTGAACGAGGTGCTCTGGGCCATTGCCACGAGGTCAG
>JBIOXP010000198.1:0-3348 GCA_044869705.1 Binatia bacterium
AAATGGCCACTGGCGGTTCTTTCCTGACGAAGAGGTAACAGCGGTCCGTCGCCGTTACCGTGGCGAAACGCTCATCCTCGAAACAGAAGTGGAAACGAAAAGTGGCGCCGTGCGCCTGCTCGATTTCATGCCGCCGCGCGGCGAGAACCCAGACATCGTGCGCATCATCGAAGGTTTGCGCGGAAAGGTCTCAATGCAGATGGAGCTGATTATTCGCTTTGATTACGGGCACATCGTGCCGTGGGTGCGGCTACGTAAGCGGTTCGACGGACTCGAAGCAGTAGCTGGCCCTGATGCCTTGATCTTACGAACGCCGGTTGAAACTCACGGGAAGGATTTGACGACGGTAGCCGAATTTACCGTGGCAAAAGGCGACCGCGTTCCGTTTGTGCTTACATGGTTCGCCTCCCACACAGATCCGCCGCGAAAAATAAATCCTGAGCACGCGTTGCGCGACACTGAAAAATTTTGGGGAGATTGGGCGAAACAATTTCAAAGCGAAGGAAAATGGCGCGATGCGGTGGTGCGCTCACTCATCACATTGAAAGGATTGACCTATGCGCCGACCGGCGGTCTCGTTGCGGCGCTTACCACTTCGTTGCCAGAGCAAATCGGAGGAGTTCGCAACTGGGATTATCGCTTCTGCTGGTTGCGAGATGCGGCCCTGATTTTACTCGTCTTACTTCGCGCAGGCTATCGCGAAGAGGCGAAATCCTGGCGGGAATGGCTGCTGCGCGCCATCGCCGGCAGCCCAGCGCAAATGCAAACGATCTACGGCGTGAGCGGCGAACGCCGACTTATTGAACATGAGATTCCGTGGCTTTCAGGATATGAAAATTCGCGGCCGGTGCGGGTAGGCAATGCGGCTTCGAATCAATTTCAACTCGACGTCTATGGCGAAGTATTAGCCGCAGTATGGCAGAGCGATTGTGCCGGAATCAAAATGACCGAACCCGACTGGTCGCTCATGGTCGCGATAATGAAATTCCTGGAGTCGCACTGGCAGGAACCGGACGAAGGGATCTGGGAAGTCCGCGGCGGACGCCAGCAGTTCACGCACTCGAAAGTGATGGCGTGGCTGGCGTTCGATCGCGCGATCAAGTTGGTCGAGAACTGCGGCTGCGCGGCTTATGAGCACGTCGATCGCTGGCAAGAAATTCGGGATCAAATTCACACCCAAGTTTGCGAGCGAGGCTATAACCCGAAGAAGAAAGCTTTCACCCAGGTTTATGGCTCTGATGCGCTCGATGCGAGCCTGCTTACAATGCCGCTCGCTGATTTTCTGCCGGCCACTGACGAACGTGTCCGCGGCACGATTGAGGCAATCGAACGTGAACTGATGCAGGATGGTTTCGTCCTGCGCTATCGGCCACAGGAAACGGGCGTGGATGGATTGCCAGGGGACGAAGGAGTATTTCTTCCGTGCTCTTTTTGGCTGGCAGATTGCTGGCATCTGCTCGGCCGAAAAAAAGAGGCACGCGAATTGTTCGAGCGATTGCTTGATGTGCGCAACGATCTTGGACTGCTATCGGAAGAGTACGATCCGCGCGAAAAGCGTCAGCTGGGAAATTTTCCTCAGGCTTTCTCTCACGTCGCATTGGTAAGTTGCGCTCGAATTCTGAGCGACGAAGACACCGGTCTGGTGCGAGCCGATTGAGGCGGTTTAGCCCGTCTTATTGGTAGGGCGGGAAGTGCTCTGCCCGCCGCGTGCATTTAAATGATCGGCGCGCACGGGAGTGACGGGCCCTACCACGACGGCGCTACGCGTTGCCCGCGGAAACGAGACGACGAACTAAATCCTCGATGGCAACGATTCCGCGAAAATTGTTCTTTTGATCGACAACAGCCGCCAGACCGAGACGCGCACCACGCAGTTGCTGCATGACACGATAAGTGGGCTCGTCGTCCGTAGTCGTTACAATGCGCCGCACATATTCGCCCAGCGGTTTGTTTCCGTCTCGTTCGAGCAGGATGTCCAGAACGTTAACCAGCCCGGCCGGTTGGCCGTCGGACGCAAGCAGGGGTAGGCGATCAAGGCCGGTCGAGGCGCTAAGATCGAGCGCTTCCTGTGTTGAGGCGCCATCGTGTAGCGCGGCAACTTTCGCCGCCGGCAACATGACGTCGCGGACTTTGGACCCGCGAAAGTCAACGACGCTGTGAATCATCGCACGCTCGGTCGCCGTAAGACCGCCCTCACGCTCGCTTTCGGTTGTGATCTGTTTCAATTCCTCGCGCGCGGCAAAAAGGCGGCCTCGTTTCCCGGCATGACCTGGCAGGAGGAGCTTGCCTAGACGCGCGCCGAGTTCGAGGAGCGGCGAAAATAAAATCGACGTGAATTCGAGCACCCCGGCAAGTCGCGCCAGCGCCCGAAAAGGAAATCGTCGGAATAGTGATTTGGGGAGAACCGATAACACAAACAAATAAACCGGGAGCGAAATGACCAAGGCGAACGCGAACCCGGCATAGCTGTACCACCGAAACAGCTGGCTTGTCAGCAAGAGCAGAGCGACGATGTCCGCCGCATTCGTGACGAGCAGAACGGTGGCCAGTAATCGTTCGGGGTGCTTGAGTAGCCGGTTCAACTGCAAAGCCGCTGGCACGCGCCGCTTCACATTTTGCCGCAATCGCACCGGATCGATCGACAGCAGACCGCTTTCGATTCCGTTGAAGAAAAACGAAATGATCCAGCAGCAAACAATGATAATGATCGCGACTGTCACGCCGCCTCCTCGAATGCGTTTGTGGTTTTCTCCAGCAGAACTTCTTCGATTCTCTTATGCGCGGCGCGACGGACGGTGATCGCAAGGCCCGGGATCTCGAGCTTCGTTCCAGAAGACGGCACATAACCCAGGCGCGTAAAAACAAACCCGCCGATAGTGTCGATTCCTTCGGCGTCAATTTGAAAGCCCAGATGTTCGGTCAAATCGTCAAGGCGCGCGTTGCCGCTCACGAGAAATTTGCCATTGCCGAGCGGCTCGATGTAAAACTCCGAAGCATCGCGCGGCGCGGTACCACTGAGAATTTCCTCAACGATATCCGACATGGTGATGATTCCTTCAATGCCGCCGAATTCGTCAACCACGACGCCCATCCCCTGGGGATGCGTCAGAAAAAGCTTGAGCAATTCCACCGCACGCATCGTCTCCGGGATAAACGACGGCGCGATCAGTTTCTCCGTGTAATGTTCCGACGGATCGAGTAGGAAAAGTTTTACGTCGATGATGCCGAGGATTTGATCCGGCGTATCGGCATAAACCGGGACGCGCCGATGGCGCTTCTCCTTTAGACGAGCGATTACTTCCTCGTTAGTCAAATCATCCGGCAACATGAAACTGTCCACGCGCGGCG
>JBIOXP010000199.1:0-3778 GCA_044869705.1 Binatia bacterium
AGGATGCCGGGCTCATGAAAGTGGCGGCGTCAGCCGGGCTGGGTTTTACCATGGTCCACTCGGTGGTCGACAAGGTCGCATTGAAGCACTTCGGCCTTCGAGCGATCGCCTCGGTAAAAGAGTGTGCGAGCGACTTCTACGCAATCACCATTGAGCGGCGCTTGAAGCATCCGGTTGTCGCCGCCATTACTGAACATGCGTATTCGGAATTATTTGCATGATTGCTATGCCGGGTCTTAGTCGCCAGATATGAGAACGGCGAAATCGGTCATCAAGTGACAGACGCACATGACAAAGACCAGCTAGAACAGGCTGTTCAACCGGGTACAAGCGAGATAAGCGAGGATGAGATTGATGATAACTTAATGGGGACTTTTCCCGCGAGCGATCCACCATCGTGGACACTTGGTGTTGAACGCGACAAGCAACCGGCGAGTGACAATTAGAAAGGATAAGGCACTGTTGCCGTGCAAATAAGCTTGGTTCTCTCTACGACCGGCACGCGCGACTGATTCTGTTTCTTTCAAGAAAGAAGATCATCCAGGTTGAGCGGCTCAGTTACCATAGCGAGATCGCGGGTTGCTGTGCGTGGCCACTGCTCACGCGGCCGATCCCAGTAGAGCTCGACGCCATTGCCGTCGGGATCGCGCTGTTTTACCGCCCAAAAAGGGGGAGCGCTATGGCGAAATTCCATTGCGGACGAAGAATTGCGCTCGCAGGCGCAAACTAGAAGAAGGGATGTGAGCGTTGGCTGGTTCATTGGATAGTTCAATGACGGGATTCTTTTTGGAGATCGCCATATCTGGACCACGCGAGCGTTCCGCGCCACGTTGGAACTCTGCTCAGCGATCGAAATCGCCGGCTGCTTCCGGCTGATATTCAACCTTCGTCACCTTCATTCGCCTTAATCCGCCGGGCACATTCCACTCGAACTCGTCGCCGACGCGATACCCGAGCATTCCGGCCCCGATCGGGGCAAGCACAGAAATCTTTTCTTCGTCGATGTTTGCTTCAGAGGGAAAAACAAGAGTGAAGGCAACAGTTTCGCCGCTCTCGAGATCCCGCATCTCTGCGCGCGAGTTCATCGTGATCACGTCACAAAACACATCTTTCGGATCAACGATGACAGCTCGGCGCAACTCTTGGGTCAGGGCTTTGAGATCGCCATGCTTACGCGGATCGGAAGCCTGCACTTCGACAAGCAGATCTTCGAGGCGCTGCTTGTCCTGAGTGGTGATATGAATGGGATCCTTAATCCCATTATTCTTTTCGTGAGGTTGTCGATGTTGAACAGCAATCATTACCCAACTTGAATCTTCCCGAACAATTTTCTAAGACTCGTATACGATCAAAATGATAGCGTTTTGTTATCTGATCTTTGAGATTTACGGCGACCGGCGCGCTGTAAGGGTTGAAGCGCTCCGTCCCCTGACCTTGCCGTCAAAAGCTGTTTCAAAACAACTGCCTCATTGTGGTTCTGATCGCGGGCACCGTAAATCAGAGTGATGACTCCTTTCTTCGCTTTGCTCTGGATCAATTGGAGCTGATCGCCTCGCTGTTTCAATTCCGCCCTGTAGCGGCTACGGAAACCGGCCCATTTCTTTCGATCATGTCCAAACCACTTCCGCAGTGCAGTGCTGGGCGCGACATCTTTAAGCCACAGATTGATCTTTGCTTTATCTTTCGTTAGGCCTCTTGGCCAGAGACGATCAACAAGAATACGCGTGCCATCGTCCCGTTTAGCTTTTTCGTAGGCACGCTTAAGTTGAATGGTGTGTAACGTAATAATTGTTCATCCTCCGTGGCTACGCTCCGTAAATGGGATGCTCCGCGCCGACCGGCGAAAAGCCGGTGGCCTCCGCTTTCACCAGGCGCCGGCGCGCGGATTGCAGCCGCTTGACCATTTCCGGAGCCATTCGTTTGAATAGCTCGAAACCGAGCGACGGGTCCGTTTCGCAATGTTCGCGCAGAACAGTTCCGTAAAAAAATATTGCGGTGGTTTGATTCAAGGCACGCGCGGTAAATTGCCATTCGAATGGCGCGAACAACCACGACCAGCCGAGCACACCGCCAGGTTTGATCGTGCCGGCTACAATCCTGCATTCGCCCGGTTCGAGAGTAGCTTCGAGTTCGATCACGCCCTCTTCGATAAGATAAAACCGGTTCGCGGTCTCACTCTGATGAAAAATGACCTGTCCTTCGCCAAAGCGAGTCCGGCATGCAGCGCGCGCGAGAATTCGGATATGGCGGTCGCTCATCCCTGTTAAAAAGGGGATTGCGGCAATGTGGTTTTCCAGATCGTGCGCGTTCATTTGTTCGCTCTTGAGCTGACTAGAGATCCGTTACTGATCGTCGAACGTTGGTGTCCGGTATTCATAATTACGATTGCAGCATCGGCTCGGCATCAATGGCTGGCCAAGACTCAGATTGAATCATATTGATAGCTTTTGATTATGTGCGGCGAGCCAATGCTCCTATTCAGTCCGCAGTATATGACCAACTGATGATCCCTCGCCGGAGGGTAGTGTGGCTGGCAAAATCGACGGATAACGGTTCTTTCCAAATTCAGACGAGTGTCGAAAGGGGGTAGCAAATGAGGGATCCGTAACCCGCAAAAACTCCGATTTGGCCTCGGTTTGGCTCGCTTTTTGGCCCAATGTCAAAACGTTCCAAATGGTCGAATTCAAGGGCTCGACCTAGGAGAAACAGTTTTCCGAGATTTTCCGTTTCGGCTACGGAAAAGCCGCAAATGACAAAATGGTACCGGATCCCGTAAACTCCGGATTCCATTTTTCCTATGAGAAACGCAAGGACAGCCGCGGCTTTGATCTAATAGCCGATGTGCTGACCTTCACTCGTTTATGGTATGGTGAGCCGAATGCAGTCGGCAATGCAATCGGCGACGTGATACACTGCAGCCGATGCCGTGATTCGGGTTTACGATTTAGCTGCCAACCTGATTCGAAACGCACGAACACGAGGTAACCGATTTGTCAGGCCGATTTTTAACGGCGAGCTCGGTAATAGCCATGATGCGAGTGTCGATGCAGATGGTACCAAATCCAGGTTGCCGAAATTAGTGGCCCGTGCATCGCGACGGAGGAATTCATTACGTACGGCCATTCAACTTTGGGGCGTGGCTCGCAGTTGTTATGGCTTTCGCGATTGCACCGAACATCCCATGCAAAAAGAAGAAACCGACGGAACAGGACCACTACGTTCTCCCTCACATGTTCCCCAAGTTCATCGCTAGAATTCTGCGCAAACAAAACAACGCGCCGAAACAACCCTCCTAATTTCTCCCTCATTACTCCCTCCAATTTTATTTCGTGGTGCGACCAAATGTTGGCCGTAGCCCCCGACCTTACTTCCTTCAGGGGCTCGACCCAGGAGAAGTGCGACTTTACTTTTTCTGTTGCGACTACAGAAAAGCCGCAAATGACAAAAAGGTACTGGACCGTGTAGGCTCCGGTCTCTCAGCTCGATGTCTGCCGACGCGGCTGGAAAAAACGCCGGTTTAGGCTACACTGGGCGCAGCGTTTTTCCCCAGGTGCAATACAACGAAGACTATGTGCTCGGAGTTCTCCATGACGGAGGACTCCTCAGCCGCAAGCAAATCGATAGCGCGCGCTCGCGTCTGAATGGCGAGTCCGGCGTGCTCGATGTTTTGATAAACGACGGCGCGCTGTCGGAGGTCGACGTCTCACGCACGCTCGCTGCTCAAGCGCACATGGATTGGATCGACATCTCCACGATGATCATTCCGCCACCGGTCATC
>JBIOXP010000200.1:0-4445 GCA_044869705.1 Binatia bacterium
CGACTTGTCCAGGGTGTGGGTCAACGCGGATATTTACGAGTATGAGCTTGGGCAAATACGGGTTGGACAAGCTGCTACGATCCGTGTGGCTTCCTATCCGGCGCGCGATTTTGTCGGCAAGGTATCGTGGATCTCCCCAGTGCTGGATGAAAAAACGCGAACGGCGAAGCTTCGATTGGAGTTTCCGAACGGCGACTTCCTCTTGAAGCCCGAGATGTATGCCAACGCCGAAATCGAGATCAATGCGGGGCGGAAGCTGGCTGTGCCGGATGAAGCGGTTTTGGACTCGGGTCTCAGAAAGGTCGTGTTCCTCGACAAAGGAGAGGGGCGATTCGAGCCCGCGGAAGTGAAGATCGGCAACAAGTTTGAGGGTTACTATGAAGTTCTCGCGGGGCTTTCGCCGGGAGAGCGAATCCTTGCAAGCGCGAGCTTCCTCTTGGATTCGGAAAGCCGGCTGAAGGAGGCGATGGGTGCCATGGCGGGAATGCCGGGGATGGACATGGGCAATATGCAAACGGCCGCGGCAGAGACGACCGAGAAGAAAGTCGGCGATCTAGTCCTCTCTATCGAAACTCAGCCTTCCAAGCCGCAAGTGGGTGAAAATGTCCTCCGAGTGAGAATACGCGACGCAAAAGGTAATCCCGTGACTGACGCCACCGTAAGCTTCTTAGCTGCCATGAACATGCCGGGCATGGCTCCCTTCAAGGCAATGCCAAAACACACGAAGGACGGAATTTACGAAGCGCCGGTCAATTTCTCCATGGCGGGAACATGGGACGTTAATGTTTCAGTTCAACGTCCGGGTCAAAAAGCGGTGCAGGAAAAGTTTACGATCACCGCCAAGTAAAAGAAGTGAGGGAAAACTTTATCGCCGTCGACACCGAATCAAATCGGAGCTGCGAGCGAGTCGCACCCGATATTTACCCGAAGCGAGTAAGTGAATGATCGAAAGAATCATTGAAGGCAGCGCTCGGAATAGATTCCTCATTTTTCTCATGGTGATTTTTTTGAGTGCCATGGGAGTTTGGGCGCTAAAAAATACTCCTCTGGATGCAGTGCCGGATCTGTCAGACGTCCAGGTCATCGTCTATACGCCATGGATGGGACGAAACCCGACGATCATCGAAGACCAGGTTACCTATCCGATCGTCACTACGATGATCTCCGCGCCTAAGGTGAAATTCGTCAGGGGCTTTTCTGATTTTGGTTTCTCATACGTTTACATCATCTTCGAAGACGGCACTGACATTTACTGGGCGAGAAGCCGAGTCCTCGAGTATCTAAATCAAGTGAGTGGCCGGCTTCCGAAGGGCGTGACGACGGCGCTTGGACCCGATGCCTCCGGCGTGGGCTGGGTTTTTCAATATGCATTAATCGACCAGACCGGCAAATATGATCTGGCTCAGTTGCGCAGCCTGCAAGACTGGTATCTGCGGTATCAGATCGCGAGCGTGGAAGGAGTTGCGGAAGTCGCCAGCCTGGGCGGCTTTGTCCGACAGTATCAAGTGAATATTGATCCCAATCGATTAGCCGCTTATCGGCTTTCGCCGAAGACGGTGGTCGATGCCGTTCGCATGAGCAACAACGAAGTCGGTGGCCGTGCGATAGAATTGAGCGGTGCCGAATATATGATCCGTGGCCGCGGCTACATCAGGTCCGTCAAGGACATCGAAGCGATTGCGGTGGGTGGAGACCGTGGCACGCCGGTGCTTATCCGAGATATCGGCTCGGTAACGCTGGGACCTGACATGCGGCGGGGAATAGCGGAACTGAACGGCCAAGGCGAAGTCGTTAGCGGCATCGTCGTGATGCGTCACGGCGAGAATGCGCTCAACTTGATAGAACGCGTCAAGCAAAAAATCAAAGAAATCGAGCCATCTCTGCCACCCGGAATAAAGATTGTCACGACCTACGATCGCTCGGACCTGATCCTGCGTTCGATCGCGACGCTCAAGGAAAAGTTGATCGAAGAGAGCTTGATCGTCAGCGTGGTCATTATCATGTTTCTATTCCATGTCCCGAGCGCGCTCGTGGTCATCATCACGTTGCCGATCGCGATCATCATCTCTTTTAATCTAATGCACTACCTGAACCTCACCTCGAACATCATGTCTCTCGGCGGAATCGCGATCGCGATTGGCGCGATGGTGGACGCCGCGATCATCATGGTCGAGAACGCCCATAAACGGCTAGAGCATTGGGAGCAGTCGGGTCGCCCGGGCAGCCGAACTGAGGTTCTCATCGACGCTGCCAAAGAAGTCGGCAAGCCTTTATTCTTCTCCCTTCTGATTATCACGGTTTCGTTCCTGCCGATTTTTACGCTTGAGGGCCAAGAAGGAAGGCTCTTCAAACCCTTGGCGTTTACAAAAACCTTTGCCATGTTCTTTGCCTCATTTCTCTCGATCACGCTGGCTCCGGTTTTGATGCTCCTGCTCATTCGTGGGCGGATTCGACCCGAAGCGCGTAACCCGGTCAACCGGTTTTTAATTGCTCTGTATATGCCAGTGATTCACGCCGTGCTGCGCTTCAGAATAGTTACGATTGCTCTGGCGATTCTCGCGCTGATCCTTACGGTTCCCGCCTTCATGCGGCTCGGCTCGGAGTTCATGCCGCCGCTCAATGAAGGCATGATTTTTTACATGCCAACGACGTTGCCCGGAATTTCAGTGACGCAATCCTCTAGATTGCTGCAGATGCAAGACCGCATCCTAAAGACGTTCCCAGAGGTTCAGTGGGTTCTTGGTAAGGCCGGGAGGGCTGAAACGTCCACCGACCCGGCTCCTTTCAGCATGGGCGAGACCACCGTCATGCTTAAGCCAGAGTCACAATGGCGCGCCGGAATGACGTGGGAGAAACTCGTCGCTGACATGGATAACCAAATGAGACTTCCCGGCGTCGCAAACGCCTGGACCATGCCCATCAAAAACCGGATCGATATGTTATCTACCGGAATCCGCACGCCGATCGGCATAAAAATCTTTGGGCCTGATCTGCGTCAAATTGAAGAGATCGGAAAAAAGCTCGAGGCGACGCTTCAAATGATTCCAGGTACTCGAAGTGCCTTTGCTGAACGGGTCACTGGCGGTTATTACCTCGACTTTGAACTGAAGCGGAATGAGATTGCCAGGTACGGTTTGGCCATCGACGAAGTGCAGATGCTGGTCGAATCGGTTATTGGAGGCGAGAGCATCACCACAACGGTAGAGGGAAGAGAGCGCTACCCGGTCAGCGTTAGATATGCCCGAGAGCTGCGCGACGATCCCGAGCGCCTAAAGCGGATTCTCATCCCCGGAATGAACGGAGCTCAAATACCTCTGGGCCAACTCGCTGAGCTCCGCATCGCGTCCGGTCCGGCAATGATCCGGGACGAAGACGGACAACTCTCCGGCTATGTTTACGTCGACATGACCGGCCGCGATATTGGCGGCTACGTGCAAGAGGCCAAGCAAAAGGTCGCCGAGCAGGTGCAGCTGCCGGCGGGATATACGCTTTCGTGGAGCGGTCAGTACGAGTATATGGAGCGCGCTAAACAGCGCTTGATCTATGTCGTCCCGCTGACGCTCTTAGTTATCTTTCTGTTGCTGTACGTTAATTTCAAGTCAGTAGGCCGCTGCGTGATTGTGCTGCTCGCGGTGCCGTTCTCCATGATCGGAGCCGTGTGGTTGCTCTATTTGCTTGATTACAACCTCAGTGTGGCGGTCTGGGTCGGTATTATTGCCCTCGCTGGCGTCGATGCCGAAACCGGTGTGATCATGCTCCTTTATCTCGAGCATGCTTACGAAAAATGGCGTACGGAAGGACGCATGCGCTCCATCGCAGACCTCCATGAGGCGATTATCGAGGGGGCAGTGAAGCGCATTCGACCGAAGGTCATGACGATCATGGCTATTCTGATGGGCTTATTGCCGATTATGTGGAGTCACGGCGCGGGCGCCGACGTGATGAAACGGATTGCCGCGCCCATGATCGGCGGCGTCATTACATCCTTTGTACTGGAGCTTCTGGTTTATCCGGCCATCTTCGATCTTTGGAGGGGGTGGAAAATGCGGCGAACCATCTAGCCGCGATAAATCGCAGGAATGCTGCCCGTAGCGGATCCGACACCAAAATTTTTGACAGAAGGGAAGATTACAACTTTTCGATCGGCGTCTTGCATCAGCATCGTTGAGAGAAACAATATGAGGAGGGGATGTCAATGGCTACTGATCCGATCTGCGGAATGAGTGTGGATCCCGCGCGCGCCGCCGCCGAGTACGAGCACGACGGCCACATGTATTACTTCTGTAGTCAACACTGTGAGAACAAGTTCAAAACGGACCCGGAACGGTTCGGACCCGCACCCGCGCAAGAGGAGCCGAAAAGGGATCCGGTCTGCGGCATGACTGTGGAGCGAGAACACGCGGCGGGAAGCGACGTCTATAACGGCCAAACCTATTACTTCTGCA
>JBIOXP010000201.1:0-3641 GCA_044869705.1 Binatia bacterium
GCCAGTCGCTCGATTGGTTTCTTATACTCAGAAAGGCGCCGCGCGCCGCCCCGGGACAATGCGCGGCAAGATTCGGATCAAGAAGAACTTCGACGCGCCCTTGCGGAAAGATCTGTTGGCTGCCTTCGAAGGCAAGTCGTGAGCCGTGCGGCTGCTTCTCGATACCCATGTCCTGCTTTGGTGGCTGGCAGACGACAGAAAGCTCACGAAGGCTGCCCGTGCGATCATCGCCAATTCCGACAATGAGGTGCTCGTCAGTTCCGTTTCGCTTTGGGAAATCGCGATCAAAGCAGCTTTAGGCCGAATCGAAGTCGAGCTGGATGATCTGGAACCGGCGATTGCACGAAACGGTTTCCAGCCCTTGCCGATCGGTTTTCGCCACGCCCTGACGGCGGGCCGTCTGCCGGTTGTGCACCGCGATCCATTCGATCGAATGCTCATAGCGCAAGCCGGCGTAGATGAGCTACGAATTGTTTCACACGACCGCGTATTTGAGCGCTATAATCTGGGCGGCGAGGGACTACCGCCGATCATTGTTTGACGTAATTTGAACTTCGTGCGTTGGCGAGAACCGTTTGATCCGAAAATCGTAGGGGCGCAGCAGGCTGCGCCCCTACGCAATCTAAACCCCCGGTCAGATTGCTGCATTAGTGATGCGCTTCCTGCTCCTCGAGCGCCAGGTTTTGGTAGTGATGTGATTTTGAGACCGGACCGATGCCTTTGATAATGGTTTGCCAGTGCTCGCCCCCATCCTCACTGTAAAAAACATCGCCGTCCGTCGTTCCGGCGAAAATAGCATAACCGCCGTTCCATACATCCATCGCCATTCCTTCGATGTTGGCGCGGATGTGTTCCGGCAACCCCCCGGTTAACATTTCCCAGGTTTTGCCACCGTCCCGGCTACGCGCGATGCGCGCATCGGCGGTGTGAAGCTTTCGCCAGGTGCCCGGTCCGGTTTTGGCGCCCGCGACGAACAACAGATTCGGATCCTGCGGATGAACGAAGAACGGATCGACATAGCCGATGCGGAAATCGCGCGGGGTCATGCTCTTCCAGGTCTGGCCGCCATCGCTGCTGACGCAAAAGCCCGCGGCCGTTTCCGGCCCGCAATTCGTCGTTGGCGCCGTACCGTAAACCTTAGTGGGATCATTGGTTGGAATCAGCACCCGGTGCGCGTCGGGATTGATGCTGTCAATGGTCGTCCAGGTTTGGCCACCATCCGTGCTACGCAAGAATCCGCCGACTTCCACCGCTACATGAATGATGTTTGGATCGGTCGGGTGAAAGGTGATGCTCTTCGCATGCGCCTGATGCGGCGGGCCCGGAAAGGTCCATTTCTCCACACCGGGGACTTTGCGCAATGCCGGCAGCTCCGTCCAACTCTTGCCGAGATCATCGCTGAAATAGAGATGCGCCGGCTGGGTGCCGGCGTAAATGCGTGGCTCGCCGTCAACCACTTGGGTAGCGAGTGAATAGATTTCTTTGTCTCCGATGCCTTTGTCCCGTCGTTCCCAGGTGTTTCCCAAATCTGCGCTCGCGTAAATCTCCGCGCTGTAGGTTCCCGCGAAAAGAGTCTTGGTCTGGGGCTCAAAAATAATCGAACTGAAGTGCTTCCCCGCAACCATAGTACCGTCGGGTTGCCACGAATCACCGCGTTTTTGAAACGCGAAGATCCCGTGCGCAGTTCCCACGAGTAACTTATCCTTTGCCGTTTCGCCCTGAGTGAGCGACTGACCTCCCGGCGATAAACATACAAACATATCCGTTCTCCTTTCCTGGTTACCCGAGTCTGGGGCGTCAATTGTTAGAACCGATCAAGCCCCAATCTACTGAAGCGATCAGCGTGTCGTCAAGACGAGTAACGATCCCCTAGATCCAGCGAATTTGTCTCTCGTCGGATCGTTTGCGGAGCAGCCGCACGAACCTTTTGGCACCGCCCGCGTCTAATACAGCCAGTTACGAATCGGCGATAAACGAAGGCACATCAATGTCGACACAACTTTCTCAGCTCTCGCCCGATCGCTTTTTGCCCAACGATCCACGTTATTACCAGATCGCCGTCCTCGCCGCTCTCTTATTTTATGGCTTCGGCTGGCTTGCCTTCGATATCGGGGCCGTTCAGGTCGGCATTTTGCTCGGCACTGCTCTCATCGCACAGTTTTTCTGCACAAGACTTTTCTCGAGCGTCGCGTTCGACCCGCGAAGCGCGTTGATCTCGGGTCTTTCGCTTTGCTTGTTACTGCGCACGAATGAGCCGCTTCTGGTCCTCCTCACAGCTGTGATTACGATTACCAGTAAATTTTCGCTCACGTGGAACGGCAAGCATATCTTTAACCCGACCAATTTTGGCATCGTTGTCATGCTCGCCATCGGCGCCCGAGTTTGGGTCTCGCCGGCACAATGGGGTAGCCAGCTGCAGTTTGCGTTTCTGCTGTCGTGCCTGGGCGGGATGGTTATCCACAGAGCCATGCGCAGCGATGTGAGCCTGACATTCATTTCATTTTATGCCGGAATTCTGTTCGCGCGCGCGGCATGGCTCGGTGACCCATGGTCGATTCCATTGAAACAGCTCCAAAGCGGCGCGCTTCTTCTGTTCACATTTTTCATGATCTCTGATCCGAAAACGACGCCAGATTCGCGATCGGGAAGAATTTTCTTCGCCCTGCTTGTCGCCGCCGGCGCGGCGTACGTCCAGTTCGCGCTCTATCGAACCAATGGCTTGCTCTGGTCGCTCGCAGTCTGCTCGATGCTCACACCGCTGATCGACTACATGAGCCCTGGAAAACAATATCAATGGCGACATCCGAATACAGGTGATCAAGGAGACACCCATGAAAAAAGCGGCTTGGTTTTTCGTCCTCTCGCTCGCCCTGTTGGTTAGTCGCGACGCGCTCGCGTTTTGCGGCTTTTACGTCGCCAAAGCCGATACGAAGATTTTCAACAAAGCATCCCAGGTGGTTCTGACACGTCAAGACGATAAAACAGTCATCACGATGGTCAACGACTTCAAAGGCGACCCCAAGGAGTTCGCGGTCGTGATTCCCGTACCAACTCTGATCGAACGCGGCCAGATCAATATCGGCGACAAGAAGGTCATCGATCACCTCGATAACTACACATCGCCTCGCCTGGTGGAGTATTTCGACGGTAGTCCGTGTCAGCTTGCGCTCATGGAACGGCGAATGTCGCGCGATGCGGCACTGCCGGCGGCTCAGTCATTACTGCGCAGAGCCGAAGCACTCGGCGTCACCATTCAGGCTCAATATACCGTGGGCGAATACGATATCGTCATTCTCTCCGCCAAGGAAGGAGAAGGTCTGGAGAGTTGGCTCAAAGAAAATGGTTACCGGCTACCGAAAGGCGCTTCCAGCGTGCTCGGCAGCTACATCAAACAGAAAATGCACTTCTTTGTCGCCAAAGTTAACCTCAAAGAGCAATCCAAGCTCGGTTTTACTTATCTCCGTCCAATTCAGGTTGCGTATGAATCACCTAAGTTTATGCTGCCTCTCAGGCTCGGAACCCTCAATGCCGACGGCTCTCAGGAATTATTCATTTACGCGCTTACACAGAAGGGCCGAGTCGAACCGGTTAATTATCGCTCAGCGAAGCTTCCCACCGGCATGGACCTGCCCATATACCTT
>JBIOXP010000202.1:0-7683 GCA_044869705.1 Binatia bacterium
CTTGAGAATGTGATCCCTCACGGCATCCAGGTAAGCGACGATTTTGGGGTATTCTCGGTACTTTTCTTTGAGGTCGCTAATCGGAGTCCGGACCAAGTTGTCGGCGACGCGAGTTTCCGCCTCTTCCAGCCTTTCGGCAATTTCACGTTCAAGCTTTTGACCTTCTCGGAGCGTCTCTTCGACTTTCTTTTCGAGATCACCGCGCCTTTCTTCGAGGATTTTTCTTTCTGTCGCCGCTAGCTCGAGATACTCCGGCTCCTGGAGCGGCTTGCCGTTTTTCGCGGGCAGGAGGACGATCCCGGAAGGCGCCATGCGCAAAATGAAGCCCGCCCGACTGGCTTCTTCCATAAGACCTTCCATCATCGCCTTTTGTTTCTTCTGCAGCTGCTCGATCATCTCCTGACGTTGACGCGCATACTCATCGCTATCGAACATCTTCTTGGCATCACGCTGAAGATTGTGAACAAGCTGGTCCATGTCCACTTTGAGGAGTCTTCCCCAGCCGCGGCGGATTCTGAGCGCCAGCGGCCGGTCCGCATCGTTGAAGTTGTAAACGTAGCACGAATCCTCCGGCGTTGATGAATCGGTTTGCGGCATGCTCTGTTGGGTCGTGATTTTGTTTAGAAACGCTTTGATGATGCTGGTCTTTCCGGTGCCGGTCAGGCCGGTGACAAAGATATTGAAGCCCGGCTTGTTCACGCCCAAGCCAAATTGGATAGCGCGAATCGCGCGCTCTTGGCCGATGAAATCTTCCAGCGGGGTCATTTCCGCCGTACACGTGAAAGGGAGAAAAGATAGATCGCAACGCCAGGCAAGTTTTTCCGCCGAAACCTCAAATCGCAGCGACATTTAAACCTCCGATTCAGAATCCGTTGACAATACGGAGTCACTCAACGCTCGTCAACGGAGCACGCCAATGTTGAATGACTGAATGTTAGCTTCTATACTCGACCCATGTTTCGCCCCGGGTCGCGACGGTGCTGGTGGCGTTACTGCACCTGCGTCATCATCCTTTCTCTTCTCATTGCCGCCTGCAGTTCGGTAGTGGCACCCATCATTCCATCGGCGGCAGGTCCGAGCGAAGACGAAGAAACCAAAATCAGTCGCGAATTCCGCCGCGAAGCAAAAAAATTCCTCAAGTTCGTCAATCATCCCGAAGTTGAGCGTTACATTGACCGGATTGGACGGCGTATTCTCGGCGCCACCGGGCCGCAGTCTTTCGACTATCGTTTTTTCGTCGTTGAAGATCCGCAGCTCAACGCCTTCGCCGTTCCTGGCGGCTCAATCTACGTCTACACCGGACTGATCGAGCGAGCGAAAACCACCGACGAACTCGCCGGTGTACTCGGTCACGAAATTACCCACGTCAAAGGACATCATATGGCGCGCTCCTCGGGCCCCGATGCCATTTCGATATTAAGTCTGTTGAGTATGGTGGCGCTGGCCCGAACTGGTAGCGGCGCGCAAGCGGCGGGGATCGTCGGTCAGGCTGTCTCGGCCACCCGCCAACTCGCGTACAGCCGACAACTCGAAATGGAAGCGGATACGCTCGGAACACGGTACATGGCTGCCGCGGGCTATGATCCCAAGGGCACGATCGCTTTTCTAAAGATGCTGGATCAAGAGCGGGCTCTCAATCCAATCGACGTACCGGCCTACGTGTTGAGCCATCCCATCACTCAGGAACGCGTCGCCAATGCCGAATTGGTGGTGAAATCGCTCGGTTCGACTGAGGTGCGGTCGGACGACCCGGACGCGCTCAAAAAAGTGCAGATCGCGATCCGCATGGATCGCAAGGAAGATGTAGTGCACGAGTATGAAAAGTTAGTGAAGCAAGCGCCGAAAAACCCGGAATTTCTTTACCTGCTCGGCTATGCTCAGCAACTTCAGGGGCAGCTCTCGGAGGCGCGAGCAAATTACGAACAGGCCAGAAAAACTTGGCCGGAAAATGCCGGGTTGCAACGCGACTTGGGCCGGCTGTACGGAGAAATCGGCGATTTTTCTAATGGCCGAACTGCATTCGACAAGTCCTTAGCCGCCGAGCCCAACGAGCCACTGACATACTTGTATTTGGGTGAGACGCTCGAGAAGTCGGGCGATTTGCGAGGCGCGGTCGGGTCATATCTGAACGCCCAAAATTTGGCCCCGCTCTGGGATCGTCCGTTTTACAAACTGGGGATGCTCTACGGCAAGCTCGATCGGCCCGGAGATGGCTACTATTACCTGGGGCGAGCCTTCGCCCTTCAAGATGAGGATGACAAAGCGATCAACAACCTTGAGCGCGCGATCAAAATTCTCGGGGCGAATTCGCCCCGAGGTCAGCTAATTCAGGAAGAGCTCAACACACTTAAAAAGAGAAAACGATGATCAATGCTGAGCCGCCATAGCGGCCAGAGACAGTATTTTCGAACGCGCTGGTTTGACGTACTTGTTTTCACGCTTGAGAAGCGTTTCCCGCAAGTACTCCGGATCAAAACCCAAAAGATCGCAAATATTCGTAAAGGAAAATAGCCAGCCCGTATCGGTGTCTTGGACCCATTCGATGGCGCTCTGATACTGGCACCGGCCGACACTGCTTCGAGCACCGCGATATTTATCCAGGCATTCCACCGCATCCTTCAAAACCGCGATCATAAGGCGCTTTTCGCCGTCGAGTTTTCGAGACAAACCTCCCGCGCCGTAAAACTGCGAAGGTAAAAAGACGTCAGGTTCCAAAATCCGCGCTAGGAAATCATCGTACATCGGCGCACACTCTCCTCATCAATTTGAACCGCATTCTATACCACAGGCACGATCGCCGCGCAATAAAAGTGCGCGCAAGACGTCCGTTCGATAATCACGCAAACCACCGCGCCGCCAGTAAGGCGCGAAAATTCCTTACAGTTAATGTCGCGTTAGTCGCTCGGGCCGCTAAATGCCGTCCATGAGACCGGCGAGTTTGGTTTTGGCGACGTTGTGATCCCAGATTTTTTGAACCACCGAGTCCTTCCGCCGGCCCTTCATGACGCGCTGCGTCTCATCTTCGTTGTACACCAACACCGGACCCAGTAGAGCGGCTTTGTAGAATCGCGAGGCGGCTTCCTCCAGGTCTACGCAAGCGGCAAAAACCCACTCGATCGCCTGTCCGACAACCATGGAACCGTGACCACGCAGCATGACGGCATCGGCTCTGCCCAGCGCCTTTGCCACCGCGTCCCCCTGCTCATTGCTATGAATTAACGCGGGGTCCATGTATTTCGGCAGCGCCCCCGGTCCAAAGAATGCGCCGGGGTTCGAAGATGCGGGATAAAACGGTTTGTCCACCATCGATAACATCGCCACCATATGGTTGTGCAAGTGAGCGACGCTTTGGACGTCTCCCCGCGCCTTGTAAGCGCGCGCATGCATATAAACTTCGGAGGGCGCCTTGTATTTGCCCTCGATCAATTTTCCTTCGAAATCGGTGATCACCATTTCGTCCGGCTTCACGGTCGCGCGACTCACGGGGTGCGGCAAGATCAACAAGCGCTCCGATCCCGGAATTCGTACGCTGATATGCCCGCTGTAATCCACCAACCCGGCATTGAATAGCATGCGCGAGGACATGGCGAGTTTTACTTTGAGCTCTGGTAGGTCTGACACGAATCTCTCCTCTCTGGATAGCTACTTTTTGTGCTATATCTTCCATTCCGACGGAGTTCAACCGAACGGTCCGCAAGCCCATCAGGGTCTGCACGCCGCGAAGTCATCGGTTCGCGCTGCTCTGTAGACTGGGTCTTCGGCCAACTCCGCGCCTCAGCGAGCGAAAAGCCGACCGAATCTGACCATTATTTAGAATGCACCAGAGAAGGAATACGTGATGCGAGCAGCCCTGAGGGAATTCGCCGGAATCTCTACTTCCCGCACGTCATCCACTCACGATTCGGTGTCGCCATTCACGATCATGAGTTTTTGGCGCAGGGGTTCGAAGAAATCGCGGGGATGATCGCCACTTTTCAGAAGTTGATCTGAGCGCTCTGCGGGAACCTTTCAGGCGAACTCTGCTCACCTCATCTTGAAACTCGGCGGGACGATTTCATCAATTCCCTTTCCCGTCCAATGCCACTTATTGACGCTCTCCCAAACCTGTTCACCCTTCATTTGCACTTTGTCGAGCAGCGCTTCTTCTTCCAAGCGCAGGTACTTTCCTTGATCGACAAGTATCTCACCGTCGACAATCACGGTGCGCACATCCCGGCTAACCGCCGTTTCCATGAGCGAGCGGATGGGGTCCCGTACGGCACCGAAAGCAATGTCGCGCAAATTGACGAGCGTAAGATCGGCTTTGGCCCCCTTCTTTAAGCGTCCTAAATCGTCGCGCCCGAGCATCGCTGCGCCGCCCAGGGTGATGGCGTTGTAAACATCGCGCGGATGACCGGCAAGAAAACTCCTTTCCGCCACGCGTGACGCTATCGCCGCGTAGCGCATGTCCGAAAGAATATCTTTGGGGAAAGTATCGGTACCGATCCCCATATTGATGCCGGCCTGGCGATACCGGTCAAAGGATTCCATGAGGATTCCAAGCTTTAAGTATTTCAACGGACTGTAGGCCACCGATGCACCGGAGTCGGCGATCAGCTTCAAATCGTCGCCATACGGATAGGCAAGCCAGCTGTGGCCGCTGACAAAGATGCAATGTGAGAGAGAAACCTCCGGATCGAGAAACCCGATCTTCTGAAGCAGCTCGATCGGCGTGCAGCGCTCGCGTTGCATCACGGTGTGGAATTCGAAGAGATTGATGGTGGCATGGATCTGTACGCGCAGCCCCAGTTCTCGCGCCGCTTTGCGCGTCTCTTTTAAGAGCGCCGGCGTACAGGAATCCACGTGTCCCGGAAAGAGCTGCGCGCTCATACGGCCACTACAGGCACCGTTGTACTTTTTGGCAAACTCGATAGCGGCGTTGAGCCCTTGACTGCCACGCTCGTCATCCCAATCGTACTCTAAACGCCCGTCGTGATCGTGAAAAAAACTTACGTTCTTGTAGCTTGGCCCGGCGGCGCAGCGAATCCCGACTTGATCGATCATATCCACATAACGCTGCGGCTCGCCTCCCGCGCCGCCAATGTCGAACGCAGTCGTTACGCCGCTCTTCAATAAATGAATCAGTGAAAACCGCTGGCCGACGTCGACGTCTTTTAAATGCGCCGCGTGGGCTCCCGCGCGGGTCGGTCCGCCGTGCGCCAGATAGTTGGAGGCAAAAAAATCGGTTTTCGAAGAGTCATTGAGAATATAGTCGCTGGCATTGATTCCGGAATGAAAATGCGTGTCGATAAATCCGGGAGAAACCAAACATCCCCTGGCATCGATTTTCCTGTCCACTGATGCTGTATAATGATCACCCACGAACTCGATGCGATTACCCTCGTACACAACCACGCCGTCTTTGATGATCTCATGCGCCTGGCCGTCGAAGCCGACAACCCAGCCGCTCTGTATCAATGTTTTCATCGCGCGCCTTCCCGTTTCCGGAACTTCGCCCGGAACTCACTTACCCCAAAGTTCCTTTAGGAACCCGCTCTTTTCCAATTGCAGGGCGAACGAGTTGTCGTAAAGATCTTCGACTCTTTTTTTGATCGGGGTACCAAGGCTACGTTGTAGTTCGACCGATTCGGCCACTGCCGCGGCCGGCACGACCATGTGGCGGTCCACAATATCCTTGGTATAGACGTTGTAGGCCACCTGCAATGCTTCTTCGTCTTTGATATGCATGATCTTGCTGATCGCCGCCTTCGCTTTTCCGGGATTGTGTTCCGTGAAATTGACCGCCGCGGCAAACGCGGCAACCATGCGCTGCACGGTTTCCGGTTTGTCACGAATCGTACGTGAGCTCGCATGAAGCGAGCTGTAGATGAATGGAATATCGAGGTCGATCAAACGATAAACTACATTGTAGCCGTCATTTTTGGCCCGCACATCGAGCGGCGGCGTGATCACCACGCCCTGAACCACGTTCGCTGCCATGGCCTGATACCGTTCGGTCTGGCTGCCGCCGATGGGCCGCATGACCACGTCGGCGACATTGAGCTTTTTCACCAACATCCGCGATAGCCGATCACTCAAATCCCCCGCCCGCGCTACACCCAACGATTTGCCTTTCAGCTCTTCAACGCGGTGAATTTCCTTGCGGGTGACCAGCACGTACGGCAGCTTCAGCAGCGGCGCGGCAATCAGCTTGGCATCCGCACCGGCGACCATTGCCGGAATCGTCGCATCCGCGGCGCAATAAAGAAATTGAATTTCATCCGCCATTAATGCCGCCAGCGAGGCGCTGCTGCCGCGAATGAAGACATGTTCGAGTTTCAAGCCGTAGGGCTCGAATAGGCGATTTTCGAGCGCCGTATAGAGATGTGCGAAACCGCCGGAAACGGCGCAGGTCGCGATGCGCACATGGACTGGCCGCTCGCCGGCTTTGGCGAGATAAGGATTGGCGTCCGCCAGCGACCAAGATGTGAGGATCGCTAGAACTACGGATGCTGAAACACGCGCTAGTCTCCGCATGGTCGTTTAACGCACAGCCGGGGTGGATTGGCAAATCAGCGCGGCGGATCATAGGCTAATTCAAAGAGCTACTCAATCCGAAACCGCGCGCCCGATCCGCTCAAACCGCAAAACGAAAATGAATAATGTCGCCGTCCTTTACGAGGTAATCCTTACCCTCGAGCCTGAGTTTCCCGGCTTCTCGGCATTTCGCTTCGGTCCCGTAAAGGACAAAATCGTCGTAGCTTACGACTTCCGCTCGAATAAACCCGCGCTCGATGTCGCTGTGAATTTTTCCGGCGGCTTTTTTGGCCACCGTTCCCTGAGTGATCGTCCAAGCGCGCACTTCGTCTTCACCGGTTGTAAAAAAACTTAAGAAATCCATCAGCCCATACATCGCGCGAATAAAACGATCACGCGCGGGCTCTTCGATGCCAATCTCGTTGAGAAACACGGCGCGGTCCTTCTCGTCGAGTTGAGCAATTTCCATTTCTAGTTTTCCCGCGAGCGCCAACCCCTGCAGTCCGCGCCGGTCAAGCTCTGCCTGGTAAACCTCCTCGAGGGAGCGGCCGGCTTGGGCCTCCGCCTGATTGAAAATCACCAACAAAGGTTTCCGGCTTAAAAAGCCAAAGCCTGAAGCGAGATTTTCCTCATCGGCACTAAACTGCAGAGTTCTGAGACTTTGCTCGTTTTCCAGGGCTTGAGCGCAGCGTTCGAGCAACGACTCTTCCTGCGGGCGCGCCTTTTCTTTTTTGAGCCGGCTGCGGCGATTCTCGACGACTGCGAGATCAGCGAGAATCATTTCGCTGAGCAAGTCGCTGAGCTCTCTTACGGGATTAGCGGCGCTGTCGAAAGCGCGCAGGACCAGCGTCATCGCGTCCACCTCGCGCATTTGCGTGACCAGTGCCTGGTTCGATTTCGCATTGTCCTCGCCTTCATGAGGCGGGAAATCGCTGAATCGGATCTCGGCGTAGGTGGTCTTTTTTGGCTTGAAGATCTGTGACAGTCGATCGATTCGCGGATCCGGGACTTTGATGACGCCGAGATGAATCTCTTCTTTTCCCGCGAAGCCACCGACCTGGGCCTGCAACCCGGTCAGCATGTTGAAGATAGTAGTTTTTCCGGCGCCCCGGTGGCCGATCAGACCGACTTTCATTTAGGTCCCTTGTCTTCGAAACAGGCAATCTA
>JBIOXP010000203.1:0-5209 GCA_044869705.1 Binatia bacterium
ACCTTCGACTGGATGACTTCGACGCCGCATTTCTCGCACACCACGCCGCGGTGCCGCATGCGCTTGTACTTGCCGCAATTGCATTCATAGTCCTTGGTGGGACCAAAAATTTTCGCGCAGAACAAGCCATCGCGCTCCGGCTTAAATGTCCGATAATTGATCGTCTCGGGTTTTTTTACTTCGCCATGCGACCAAGAGCGGATTTTTTCAGGTGATGCAACCGACACTTTGATCGCGTTGAAACTGAGCGGGTTCTTCGGTTTCTCAAACAAATTGAACAGATCTTCCATTCGGATTACCTCCGGTTAGCAGCAGAACAACCAGGACTCGCTATTTCTCCTCTACCAGGTCGACATCGAGCCCCAGACTTTGGAGTTCCTTGACCATCACGTTGAATGACTCCGGCAAACCCGGCTCGAGCAAGTTGTCTCCCTTGACGATCGCTTCATACATCCGGGTTCGACCGACGACGTCGTCGGATTTGACCGTGAGCATTTCCTGCAGTGTGTATGCGGCGCCGTACGCCTCCAGGGCCCAGACTTCCATCTCGCCCAAACGCTGACCGCCAAACTGCGCTTTGCCACCGAGCGGCTGCTGCGTCACGAGCGAATAGGGACCGGTCGAGCGGGCATGGATCTTGTCGTCGACCAAATGGTGAAGCTTCATGATGTACATGACGCCGACGGTCACTTTACCATCGAACGGCTCGCCGGTTCGGCCGTCATAGAGAGTCACTTGGCCGGTGGCGGGCAATCCCGCTTTTCTGAGCAGGTTGAAAATCTCCTCTTCCGCGGCGCCGTCGAAAACCGGGGAAGCGATATGGACGCCTTCCCGATATTTGTCCGCGAGCTTTAAAATTTCGGGATCTTTGGCCCCTTCGATCAGCTCATTAGCTTCTCGGGTATTGAGAAAATCCTTCAAACGGCGTCTCAATGCGTCGCCATCGCCGTTCTGGGTGCGCAACAAGTCATCAATCTGCTGGCCTAGACTCCGTGCCGCCCAACCCAAATGAGCTTCGAGAATCTGGCCGACATTCATTCGCGAGGGAACGCCCAACGGGTTCAGCACCACGTCGACCGGAGTGCCGTCTTCCAAATAAGGCATGTCCTCTTCGGGCAGAATTCGCGAAATGACGCCTTTGTTACCATGCCGCCCGGCCATTTTGTCGCCGACTTGAAGCTTGCGCTTAATGGCGACAAAAACTTTGACCATTTTGATGACGCCCGGTGGAAGCTCGTCGCCGCCTTTGAGTTTTTCGATCTTATCCTCGAAGGCGCGCTTGATCTGATTGATCTGGCCGGTGGTGCTGTCGATGATTCGGCTGAGCTCGTTTTCCACGGACTCAGTGTCGACGCGAATCTCTCCCCAGTACGACATCGGCAACTGATCGAGATCCTCTTCCGTCAGCTCCTGACCTTTGTTGAGCAGCACCTTACGGCTGTCATCGCTAATCCGACCCGCCAAGCGCCGGCCGACCAACAGGCGTTTGAGCCGGCGCAGTGCGCCGTCCTGAAGAATACGAATCTCATCGTGTTGATCTTTTCTGAGTCGAATCACCTCTTCATCTTCGATGATTTTGCTGCGCTCATCCTTTCCCAACCCCTTGCGGGAGAAGATGCGCACGTTAATCACGGTGCCTTCGACGCCGGGAGGCACGCGCAGGGACGTGTCGCGCACTTCGCCGGCTTTCTCACCAAAGATCGCCCGCAGCAATTTTTCCTCAGGCGAAAGCTGGGTTTCGCCCTTGGGAGTGATCTTGCCGACTAAAATATCGCCTGGCTTCACCTCTGCGCCAATGCGGATAATTCCACTCTCATCGAGATCCATGAGGGCTTCGTCCCCGACATTGGGAATATCTCGCGTGATTTCTTCAGGACCGAGCTTGGTGTCGCGCGAGACGCACTCGAACTCCTCGATGTGAATCGAGGTATAGATGTCTTCTTTCACGACCCGTTCACTAATGAGAATTGAATCTTCGAAGTTGTAGCCGCCCCAAGGCATGAGCGCGACAACGACATTCCGGCCCAGAGCGAGCTCGCCCATTTCAGTCGAAGGCCCATCAGCGATCACCTCGCCGGCTTTCACTTGGTCGCCGACGAGCACGATCGGTCGTTGATTGATACACGTATTTTGATTCGACCGCTGGTATTTGACCAGGTTGTGAATATCCACCCCGGTGTCACGTGAACCTGCGCTTTTATCCGCTTTGATCACGATCCGCGTGGAGTCGACGCTTTCGACGATGCCATCGCGACGCGCCACGACCGTTACACCGGAGTCCCGCGCGACGGTTTTTTCCATGCCGGTGCCGACCAGCGGCGCTTCGGTTCTGAGTAGCGGCACCGCTTGCCGCTGCATGTTCGATCCCATGAGGGCCCGATTGGCGTCGTCGTTTTCTAGAAACGGAATCAAAGAAGCGGCCACACTGACCAGCTGGTTCGGCGACACGTCCATGAAATTGATCTCTTCGGGGCGCGCCATCACGAACTCGCCGCCTTTGCGAGCCGAAACCAAATCGATGGTGAAGTTGCCGCGGCCATCGATCGGCGCGTTCGCCTGCGCGATTACATGATCTTCTTCTTCCAACGCGGAGAGATAGCGAATCCGGTCGGTCACTCGTCCGTTTTCCACTTCTCGATAAGGCGTTTCGATAAAGCCGAAATCATTCACTCTCGCGTACGTCGTTAAAGATGCGATCAGTCCGATATTCGGCCCTTCGGGAGTCTCGATGGGGCAAACACGACCGTAATGCGTCGGGTGCACATCGCGCACTTCGAATCCCGCCCGTTCACGCGTCAAACCGCCAGGACCGAGAGCGGATAGCCGTCGTTTGTGAGTAATTTCGGAAAGCGGGTTCGTCTGGTCCATGAACTGCGATAGCTGGCTCGATCCGAAGAACTCTTTGAGAGCAGCTGAAACCGGCTTGTAGTTGATCAATTCCTGCGGCATCAACGTCTCGATGTCCTGCAGGCTCATTTTTTCTTTGATCGCCCGTTCCATGCGGACAAGTCCGACACGAAAATGGTTTTCGACGAGCTCACCCACCGCGCGCACGCGCCGATTGCCGAGATGATCGATGTCGTCTACCGAGCCATTGCCGTTTTTAAGCTCCATCAAATAGCGTACGACCTCGAGAATATCTTCCTTGCGCAACGTTCCCTGCTCCAGTGGAACATTGAGCTTCAAACGATGATTCAATTTGAGCCGACCGACTTTGGAGAGATCGTAACGATCGGGATTGAAAAACAAATTGTTGAAGAAGTTGGTAGCGGATTCTACCGTGGGCGGATCTCCGGGACGAAGTCGCCGATAAATTTCCAAGATGGCGTCCTGCGGCGACTTGATACGATCTTGCAATAACGTATTGCGTAGATAAGGGCCGACACTGGATTCGTCGATGAACAATATCTCGATCTGATGAATACCCTTATCTCGGATGAGATCGAGCTTGTCCTGGGTGATTTCGTGATTGCCCTCGACCAAAACTTCTTTCGTCTGAGGATCGACGATATCATGAGCGGCCACACGACCGAGAATATCTTCCCAGACAACAGGCACCTGCTTCATTTTAGCGGCTTCCATCTGCCGGAGAATGGGCCGCGTGAATTTCTTGCCTTCCTTAACGATAATATCGTTGGATTTCGGATCGCGAACATCGGCGCTCACCTTGGAATTCAGGAGATGACTGGGATTGAAAATCAGCGCCGGTTTACGCCCATCGAAGACCACCGTGTCGCTTTTATAATAATAATTGAGCAGGTCTTCGGTCGTCATGCCGAGGGCGCGCAACAGTACGGTCGCGTGAAATTTCCGCCGCCGGTCAATGCGCACATAGAGAATATCCCGCGGATCAAACTCCAGATCGACCCACGAGCCTCGATACGGAATCACCCGCGCCGAGTAGAGCAATTTTCCGCTGGCGTGGGTTTTTCCTTTATCGTGCTCGAAAAAAACCCCGGGAGAGCGATGCAGCTGACTGACGATGACCCGCTCCGTCCCGTTGATCATGAACGTTCCGTTGGTCGTCATCAGGGGGATTTCGCCGAAGTAAACCTCCTGCTCCTTGACATTTTTGATGCTGCGCGCTCCGGTTTGCTGGTCGATATCCCACAGCACCAACTGCACGGTTACTTTCAGCGGAGCGGCAAAGGTCATGCCTCGCTGGTGGCATTCCTCGACGTCATATTTCGGCTCCCCCAGCGAATAGCTGACAAATTCCAAAGACGCCGTTTCATTGAAATCTTTGATTGGAAAAACCGACTTGAAGACCTCCTGTAACCCGATATTTTGGCGCTCCATCGGCGCCACGTCTTTTTGCAAAAACAGCTCGTAAGAATTTTTTTGGATCTCAATCAGATAAGGAAGATCGATGATTTTCCGGATCCTCCCGAAACTGCGACGAAAGCGTAAATTATTGGCAACTTGAAATGCCATGGACACTCCTTGTCGAACTCGCGGTCAACAATTCTGCAGCAATTTACCGGCACGCACCGCTTGAGCGATCTACTTGATTTCGACCTTCGCGCCCTGTTCCTCGAGCTTTTTCTTGATGCTTTCCGCTTCTGCTTTCGGTACTGCTTCCTTCACGGGCTTGGGCGCTCCGTCGACAAGATCCTTTGCTTCTTTTAAGCCGAGACCAGTAAGTTCTCGGACCACTTTGATGACTTGAATCTTTTTCTCGCCGGCATCGGCTAGAATAACATTGAATTCGGTCTTTTCTTCCGCGGCCGCCGCAGCCGGTCCAGCCGCCGCCGCTACCGCGACGGGTGCCGCAGCACTCACGCCAAGCTCTTCTTCGAGCTCCTTGACCAGCGCCGCCGCGTCCATCAAGGTCATATTCTTGATGAAATCCTTCACCTGCTCTTTAGAAACGCCTTCCATAAGCTCCCCCCTTTATGTGATCAAAAGATGTTATTCAGACTTGCTTTTTCGAATCGATTCGAGCAGCCGCACGACTCTCGCTCCGGGCTCCTGCATGAGCCGCACGAGCTCTGTCGCCGGAGCATTGATCGTCGCAAGCAATTTGGCCTGCAGTTCCGGCTTGCTCGGCATCTGCGACAGCGCCTTGACGCCGGCCGTGTCCATGAATTGACCTTCAAAAACGCCGCCCTTGATCGTAAGTTTGTCATGATCATCGGCGAATTTGACGAGCGCCTTGGACAAAACCACTGGATCATCATAAGCAAACACCCAACCGTTCGGACCCTCC
>JBIOXP010000204.1:0-6255 GCA_044869705.1 Binatia bacterium
CGGCGTGCTCGACTACCTCTTTCTGGAAATTTCTGATCGCCGGCGCCGCCAACACAAGCAGCGCCTCAGCATGCTCCTTTCTTGCAGCTCGGAATGCGGCCTCGATGTCGTTCGAACTGATCACATCCAAATATTGGATCCGCACTCGGAAAACCTTCGCGGCAAGTTCCGTCTCCTTGAGCGTTTGCGCGTTGCCTGGTCGGATTGAGCTCCCTAGGACACCCACCCTGGAAAGCTTCGGGAGAATTTCTTTTAAGATCTCTAGTTGTCTTCCGGTTATTTCCGGAGCAAGAGTCGATAATCCTGTGATATTTCCTCCTGGCCGGGCAAGGCTCGATACAAAGCCATTACCAACGGGATCAGGATCGAGTCCCATGACAATCGGAATCACAGAAGTTGCTTGTCGCGCCGCCTGGGTCGGGGGCGAACCGGCAGTCACAATAAGCGCAACGTTAAGCCGGACAAGATCGGATGCGAGGTCCGATAATACCTCCGCCTTACCTTCCGCAAATCGCCACTCAAGGATAATGTTTTTACCCTCAATATAGCCCAGGTCGCGCAGACCTTGTCGGAATGCCTCGACACGGTCCGATATCGTTGAGCGGGAAAGGTTAGCGAGAAAACCTATGTGGGGAATTTTCGCGGGCCCCTGCGCGTCGGCAGATGCGTAATCAAAGAGCAGGACGGCCAGAGAGCAGTAAAGCAGTTTTGTGATGATATTCACCTGCGGACCCGATCAGCGCGCGCGAGGACTTTTTCTGGAATCGTAAGTTCGGTTTCTTTCGCCGTCTTGAGATTGACCACCAGATCGAACTTGTGGGCTGTTCGATCGGCATATCTGCGGGTTTGGCGCCTCTTAAATTCTCTCCACGTGTCCTTGTCGGAACGCTTCGGAGCGATCCTGGTTAAGGATTCCGGTTGCTGCGCTGCAGCGGAAACGCAAACCGCCGCACAAAGGACTGAGCGCTTGGTATGAGTCCGGAGTGACCATCTCTTAGGGTACATCTGAGTCGGCGTCGTCCTATCTCAGTCCTCATGCCTCAGTCTTCAGCACTGTCATTTGATGACCCGATCCGCTCGCGCCAGCACGTTCGATGGAATGGCCAGTGTGATTTGCCTGGCCGCTTTGAGATTGCCTTACTCCTTGCCAAATTACTCCGGTGCGAGTTAAGACATTTGGCGTTTTGTCATCTGCTCGGTTTTGCTGTGGGGAGGCAGGAGGAACAACAAGCAAGCAAGGCATCGCACTATTTGATCTCCTCGACCAGGCTGTTATCGAACGATTGGGTCACGTCGTATTGCTTCGCTTTGGGATGATCGATGAACTTGAGCGCGTTCGTCATCACTTTCTCTCGCGTTCGAAGGCTGCTCGGAAAAGCGTCGCGAAAATAGTCAACGCTGCCTTGCAACAACGCTTCATCGTTGACCCGGATGTATTTCCGCAGCGCTCGCTTAACCGCATTCGGGCTTTCTCGAGTGAGTTGAAGTCCTTCATTGAGCGCGCGCAGAAACTCGACGGCGAGCTTGCGATTCTGCGATTCCCTTAGCCACGACTCTCGCGCCGCAATCACGGCGGTCGGAAACAACCCGTACTCGCTATCCATGGGCCGGAACAGGAGGGGAAAACCGGCGTTTTTGGCTCTCAAGCCGAACGGATATCCGATCATGGTGGCGTCTACCCTGCCGCCGAGCAAGGCCGCGAGCGATTCGCCGACGCCGCCGTTTTGGATGAAAGTAACTTCGTTGGATTTGATTCCCGCCGAATCCAGCATGGATAGTGCGGCGAAATGAGTGGAGGCGCCGAAGCGGGTGACGCCGATTCGTTTGCCGCGCAGTTCGCTGATGGTTTTGATCTCGGGCTTCGCCCACGCGTCGATGGTGAGCACCGGTAAGGGGCACGCAATGGAGATGAGATCACTCCCCGCCAGGCGGCTCGAGATGATCGCGCCGCCGCCGGTGTAACCCATGGGAAATTCACCGGCAAGAATCGCTGAATTGATCAGTGGCGATCCGCCCATAAAAACCGGAGAAACTTCGAAGCCATGTTTCTGAAAGAAATTTTCATCAAGGGCGACGTAAAACGGCAGCGTCGCGCCTGAGATCGGAGTATAGCCAACCGTCAGCTTGATGAGCGGTTTCTGGGCCGCCTCGACCCTGATGTCCGAGAAGATGACGGCCGTGACAAATAGCGCGAACCAAAAACGTGAAATTTTCGCTGTCATCGAAGCACTCCTCAACCGTTGGCGGTTCTCGCCCGGTCGTCCCGTTTGATACCGCACAGTTATTTGAGAACCCGATCCGCTCGGGCCAGCACACTTGGTGGAATGGTCAGACCGATCTGCTTTGCAGTTTTCAGATTGATGATTAGCTCGAACCTCGTTGGCTGCTCGACGGGCAGGTCGGCGGGCCTCGCGCCTTTGAGGATCTTGTCGACGTATGCTGCCGCGCGGTGCCACATCGCACTCTGACTGGGTGCATAGGTCATCAGCCCACCATTCTCGACTACACCCGATATGCCGTAAACTGCGGGCAATCGATTCTTTGCCGCGAGCTGCACGATCGTGTTTTGTTGACCGAGCAACATCGGATCGGGGAACACCGTAAGAGCTTCGGCGCCGCCCCGAACGATTGTCGCGAACGCGTCGCCGAGCAGAGCTGGTTTGCTCACCTCAATGATCTGAAGGCGTAACTTTAAGCTAGAAGCTGCTCTTTGCGATTCGTCTAAGACCGATCGGAAGTTTGGATTAGCGGGATTGCCGAGAACCGCAACCGAGTTGAGTCGTGGAACCACTTCCTTCAGCAGCTCAAGTCGCTTTCCGCTGAGCTGCGGGGCGAGCCCGGCAACTCCGGTCAAGTTGCCGCCGGGCTTGGCCAAGCTGGTAACGAATCCAGCGCTTACGGGATCGGCAAGCATCTCAAATACAATCGGCGTATTTTCGGTTGCCGTCTTCGCGGCACGAATGACAGGAGCGGCAGCGGCAAAAATCACATCGGCTTTGAGCGCCACTAACTCAGCGGCGAGCTTTGGCAACCGGTCGGGTTTTCCCTCCGCCCATCGATACTCGATTATGATGTTTTGGCCTTCCACATACCCGAGTTCGGTCAGGCCCCGGCGAAAGGCTTCCGTAAATGTCTTCGAAGCGACGGCATCAAACCCCAAAAAACCTAACCGAGCGATTTTTTCCGACTGCTCCGCCGCCGTAGTGACGGCGTTTGCAAAAAAGTAGAATGCTAATAAGCAAAATACGGTTTTTCGAGTCACTTATTTGCGCCTGAGGTTTTCGACGATACCAACGCAGTCTGCGCTGTTCGTCGCTTTTTGGGCTGTTCTCTCACTTGATCACCTTGTCTGCCCGGGCCAGCACGTTCGGCGAAATCGCGCGCCCGATCTGTTTGGCTGCTTTTAAATTGATCACCAGCTCGAACTTGGTCGGCTGCTCGACCGGTAAGTCCGCGGGCTTAGTGCCTTTGAGGATCTTATCTATGTAGTAAGCAGCGCGGCGGTGGAGAGCTAGATTGCTTGGCCCGTAAGTCATAAGACCTCCAGACTCAGCAAACTCTCTAAACGGTGAAATGGCTGAGAACTGATTTAGCGTGGCAAGTTTGGCGAGTGGCCCTGCGTATGTAAACGTAACGGGGTGCGCCATCACAAGCAGAGCATCCGCGCCATCTTTATGGGCAGCATTGAGTCCGCTCTCAAAGTCGGTTGGCTCATGAAACGGGACCGGACTAAGTTTGACACGAAGAGCTTGGGCGGAGACACCCAAGGCCGTGATTTGCTGCGCGTGTGGTTGAAAATCCGGATTCATGAGGACAGCCACATTGGCAGCGATAGGCACGGCTTCTTTCAGAAGCTCAAGCCGTTTCGCATCCAACTCGAATGCCACATTCGTCAAACCAGTAAAGTTGCCACCAGGTCGAGCCAGACTCGCGACAAGCCCACTGCCGACGGGGTCACCCACAACTGTAAACACCGCTGGGATCGTATGGCTGGCTTTCTTGAGGGCGAGCGCCGCCGGTGTGCTTGACGCCACAATAACTTGCAGCTTCAGCCGCACCAGCTCGGCGGCCAGCTGACTCATTTGCTCCGGTCCACGGTCCGCCCAGCGGTATTGAATCGTAATATTTCGCCCCCTGTATAGCCAAACTCGCTCAGGCCTAAGCGAAGTGCGTCAATAATCTCTTGCGCAGGAGGCCCAGGTCTAAGGAATCCGATACTTGGCACATTCTTCGTCTGTTGCGCGTTCACGGGAACGCAAAGCGCAAGCAGAATGGCGCAGGTCGCTAGACAAGAAACTTTCTTGTCGGACCGGCCAATCGAAAATTGAAAAGCGATCCTGAGCCTTTCGCCACCGCGCAGGATAAGTTTCAGATTCCGATTATGGTAAAGAAATAGTGCGTGTTGCGGGAAGAGTAATTTCATAATCATTGGAATCCAAAATCGGCAATCGAGTTTTTTCGTACTCGATCCGGCCGCGCCACACGTTAGGAGAAAGCCCGAACGATTTTTCGATTTTTGATACTTCGACGTGGCGCAGTACAGGTTTTGGATTGTCGAAAATCGCCTTACCCCTGACCACTCACGACTCACGCTCACTTGATCACTCTGTCTGCTCGAGCTAGCAGATTCGGCGGAACAGCTAATCCAATCTGCTTGGCGGCTTTCAAGTTAATGGCCAAATCGACCTTCGTCGACTGCTGCACGGGCAGTTCCCCTGGCTTTTCTCCCTTCAGGACACGATCGACGTAACCGGCCGCGCGTCGATACTGTTCGACGACATCGGGACCGTACGAGATAAGCCCACCGTCCGTGACAAAATAACGGAACGGGTACATGGCAGGCAGCCGTAAGCGTGTCGCCTGCGCAATAATGAAGGCACGGTGGACAATGGCCAATCCGTTTGGCATCACCATCACGCCACCGTTGGGTTGCTGCGCGAACGCCGTCAACCCGCGCTCGATCTCAGCCGTGTCGTGCAAACCAATGGGGCTCGCCTCGACACCAAAAGACGGAGCCACGGCTTGAATGGCGCCAAACTGGGCCGTCCCGCTGGGATTGGCTGAATCGCGCAGAACCGCGACACGCTTCATGCTCGGTGAGATCTGTTTGAGCACTTCGAGCCACTTCGCGCTGATGTCGAATTGGCCATTGGTGAATCCGGTTGCGTTGCCGCCCGGTTTCGCCAAGCTGTTGACGAAGCCCGCCCCAACGGCATCGGCGACTTGAACAAATACGATGGGAATACTGCGAGTGACCTCCTGTAAGGGTCCGACCTGGGCGCCGCCTGCAGTCAAAATGACGTGGGGATTGAGAGCGACCAGCTCGGCCGCGTACTTGCGCGTGAGTTGGGGATCTCCACCGGTCCAGCGATATTCGATCTCCAGATTGCGACCGACTAGCCAGCCGGCTTTCTGCAATCCCTCCCGGAAGGCCGTAAGATAAATTTGCGATTCAGGATCATTCTGTTTGAGATACAGGAGCACACCGAGATGCCGCATCGGAGCGGATTGCTGAGCGAAGCTAATCGAAACCGTCGCCAACAGAAGCGCGGTGAGCACGAAGAATAACATCTTTTCTCGAACCATTTTTCTCCTGATGGACTCTCGATTGTGCCGATGAATATCACTGATTGACCGCAACTGTCAGCGAGTCACCCGATCTCGCGCTAGCAGTCGGGTAAGTTATGAGACCGATCTGCTAGGCGGTTTTGCGATTTAGAACCAATCAAACTTGATCAGCTGGTATACCGAAAGCCGGCGGGAGCTGCGCCGCTTTGATATTTCATCTATAGTCTGGCGGCGCGCCTGTACAGGTCAGGAGCATTTGCCCCGTAGGACACAAGTCGACCGGGTTCAACATCCGCGATTTGTCTTTAAAGCGCAAAGATTTGCTGATTACCGGGTTGATTCAAGAGTTCGATAGATCTTAATGGCGGTGATCGGTTTTGTTTGGCTGTTCAGGTGCGGAGAGAAGCGCGCCGGTCAACGACCACACTACTTCGACTGCTGATTGAAAATGTCGACTGCGATAAACACCACAGGTGTTGTTCCTCTGTTCTCCGCCCAGTGCGTCGTGGTTTTTCCTTCGGCCCAAGCTTCACCTTCATGATGTTCCTTTATGTATCCGCCCTCGCGCAGTTCCGTCAACGTACCCTGCACGAGATAAACGGTTGTTGGCCGGTCAGTGTGTGGATGAATCCCAATTACTCCGCCGGGCTCCAACGTAAACTTGCGCATTCTCAGTTGGCGTCCTTG
>JBIOXP010000205.1:0-21593 GCA_044869705.1 Binatia bacterium
CGGTCCGGTTTCGCGAATGGATCTGGATCTCATGCAGATGCAGGGATTACCGGTGGATTGGTTCAAGCCCGATCAATTAAAAGAAGGCACTTACATCACCGGCGGCTCCGGAGGCGTCGCATTAATCAACAAAGCCCCCCACCCCAACGCCGCCAAGCTTGGGCTCAACTGGCTTCTTTCGCGCGAAGGGCAAATCGCCTATCAGCGCCTGTTCACCCAGGGAAACGATGGTCCGGATTCGCTGCGCATCGATATTCCCAAAGACAAGGTACCACGCGGGAATCGCCGGCCGGAAGGAGACGAAAACCGCTACCCGTTTGTCGACCGGGCGGAATGGATGGATCAGGCGCCGATCACAAAGTTCGTGAAGGAAGTCCTGGAACAGCGAAAGAAATAAAGACGTAAACTTCAGCAGGCCGGCATGCATGGAGCACGAAGCGGTCGCCAACGCGTATCGGCTTTGTTGTCTGAATACACCGGAGACGGAAGAGCAAACCCCCATGGCGTTGTGGGATGTGCATTCTTTGCGGCTCTCGATCATTCCGGCTTCATCGATGAGCTTTATACTTAAAGTATTTAGCGCTCTCAGCCGATTGCCATCGAACCCACTGATTGCTATTAAAATGTCACGATGCTGCTGCGAGGCGGTGACGGTCCCGGGGAGACATTCTCGCGCGCATGATTGCGAAATGAAGATGCTAAAATTAATTGCCACGGTTATTTTCATCGGCTTTCTGGTTTCAACCAGCCACGCCGGACAAGCTGCTTGGCAGAAAGATTGGGAGCAAACTCTCGCCGCGGCAAAGAAAGAGGGCCAGGTCAACATCTATATATACCGTTATGAAGGCTTGCTGCAGGATTTTAAACGGGACTTCCCGGGGATCAATGTCGTTGCCGTGTCGGGACGCGGCAACGAGCTCACCCACCGAATCATGGCGGAGCGGCGCGCGGGAAAATACATCGTCGACGTTTACAGCGGCGGCACCAACAGTCTTTACAACACGCTCTATAAGGGAAAAGCGCTCGATCCGTTTAAGCCGTTGCTGGTGCTGCCCGAAGTTACGGATGTATCGAAATGGTGGGCCAACGAGCATCGCTATGCGGATGCCGAGGGAAAATTTATTTTTTCGTATATCGGCAGCCCGAGCAATTCGCAGCTGGCTTTCAATACGAAGCTCGTTAACCCGAAAGAATTCAATTCCTACTGGGACGTCACTAATCCGAAATGGAAGGGCAAAATCGTATCCCTCGACCCACGCGATACCGGGCTCGGCGCGACCATGCAGTTTTTTTATTATAGTCCGGAGATCGGCCCGGAGTTTTTGAAGAAATTTTTCGGCGCCATGGATGTGACCTACGCTAAAAATTTTCGCCAGATGACCGATTGGCTGGCGCAAGGAAAATTTGCCATCTGCATGGGCTGTAAGGATTCTATGCGCGCGAAGAACCAAGGACTGCCGGTGGAAGACTTCGATACCAACAAATGGAAAGAAGGGTCGAGCTTCTCGGCGGGCGGCGGATCGATGGCCTATATGAATCAAGCGCCTCATCCGAACGCGGCGAAGGTTTTTATCAATTGGTTTCTGTCGCGCAAGGGGCAAATCGCCCTGCAGAAGCTCGGCGATGTCGATGATCCGGCCAACTCGCGGCGAATCGATATTCCGAAAGACGACATTCCGCTCGACAACCGCATGCAGCCTGGGGTCAAATACTTCGACGTGGTCAAACCGGAGTACGGGGACATGAAGCCGATCTTTGACTTAGCAAAAGAAATCATGGCGTCTGCGGAGAAGGGGAAATAGGAGAAACGCCGTTCAACGTTCCAGGGTCCAGTTTAATGTTGTTCGGGCCAAAACTTTGAACGTCGAACTGGGGATCTAGAACCGAGGGAACCGATATGCTGACCCGAGAAGAAAACGACATGCTCACCCGAGTCGGCCGGAGTACTCCCGCCGGTGAATTGCTGCGCCGCTACTGGATGCCCATTGCCTGCGCTGGCGAGCTTACGGACGAGAAGCCGATCAAAGCCGCGAGGCTGCTCGGCGAAGATCTGGTGGTTTACCGCGATAAGAGTGGACGGTATGGAGTTGTCGCCGAGCAGTGCCCCCATCGGCGCGCCTCGCTGGCGTTCGGACGTGTCGATCAGGAGGGGATTCGTTGTCCCTACCATGGCTGGAAATTCGATGGCACGGGAAAATGTCTTGAGCAGCCCGCTGAGCCCGAGAGCCGCGGGTTCAAAGACAAGATTAAACACACGGCGTATCCCGTCGAAAAATCAGGCGGCTTATTGTGGACTTATTTGGGACCGGAGCCGACACCCCTGCTACCGCGTTGGGACGTGCTGTGTTGGGAAAACGGCAAGCGCTGGATCGAAAAGCACGAAGTTTACAACTGCAACTGGCTTCAGCCGATGGAAAACTCCGTGGATCCGTCGCATCTTTACTGGCTTCACGGCGAAACGGCCCATCTGGGCAGCGCGGTCGACAAATACGACGAGGAGCATGATTTCATTCCGTTTGAATTTGGAATTATCAAGCAGCGCCGCACGCCCGGAAGAAAACCTGGCGGTGGGATGCAGCTCGATCAACACCCGCTGGTGTTCCCGATCACCTTGAGGCATGTGTTTCGGACGCTAAAAACCGACGGCTTGCTGCGCCATAATGTGCAGATCCGGGTTCCCGTCGATGACGCTCACACGCAAGTTTACGTTGTTTATTTTACACCCAACGAAACGGACCATTCGCCGGCGGATGGCGATACACCATGGGAATATTTTCCGATCCGAGATGAAAGAGGCGAGTATCGCCTGGAGCATGTGCTGGTGCAGGACGCCATGGCCTGGGAGACACAAGGCGCTCCCACTGATCGGAGCTTAGAACATCTCGGGGCCGGCGATGAGGGAATTATTCTGCTCAGAAAAATTCTGCGCGAGCAGATCGAGATCGTGCATAAAGGCGGCGAACCGTTGGGAGTCGTCCGCGATCCGAGCAAAAACCGCTTGATCGAATTCGACGTGATCAATGAACGGGTGGGTTTGTTCGGTAAGCAGCAAAAGGTGGCATGAGGAATTAAGTTCCTGTCTCCGAGCCTCCGTCGGAAACCAACCGTGTCATGATGAGCGGCAGCGAAGCATCTCGGCGGTTCAGCCGCCGGCAAAGCGAAATTCTTCGGCTTGCCTCATCTATGAAAGCAGAATGACAATTCCGAAGCAGGGTCTCGAATCATGTCGGTAGTTCGCACCACTTCATCAGGAGGAAGATTTAATGACAGCGATGGCCGCCGCGGCGAGTGACTTAAAACCGGAGCGGATCGATACCTATAAGAACTGGCAGGCGGAGCAGAAGATCCCCGTCGTTCGCGGGTTTTTTGTCGAAGACGTGAATACGCTCCCGCTCGAACATTGGGATCTCAAGGGCGTGCCTTGCTCGATGGTCGTGCTCGACGGAACCGGCGGCACCAATGATGCGTATGTCTGCGAAATTCCGGCCGGCGGGAAAACGAGGTCGCAAAGGCATATGTACGAAGAGATGGTGTACGTGACCAACGGCTACGGCGCGACCAGCGTGTGGCAGCGCAACGGAAAGAAACATACGTTCGAGTGGGGACCGGGCAGCATGTTTGCAATGCCGCTCAATGCCGATTATCAGCATTTCAACGCGAGCGGCAGCGAGCCGGCGCGCTATTTCGCCGTCACGAATTGCTGCTTCATGATGAATTTGTTTCACAATTCGGATTACATCTTTAACAGCGATTATACCTTTCTCGACCGTTTCGATCCGCGCACCGAGGGCTACTTCAGCGGCCAGGGCGAACTCACCGGACGGTTTTTCCTGACGACCAACTTCGTCCCCGACACCCACACGCTCAAGCTCACCGACTACAGTGAACGCGGGAAGGGCAGCACCAACATGAAATTCAATCTCGCCAAGAACACCATGGGTGCGCACATCTCGGAGTTTCCGGTCGGAACCTATAAGAAAGGACACCGGCACGGGCCGGGCGCGCATGTGATCATTCTTTCCGGACAGGGTTACTCGATCCTCTGGCCCGAAGGCGAAGCCATGCAGCGAGTGGATTGGAAGCCAGGCAGTGTGGTGGTGCCGCCGGATCAGTGGTTTCACCAGCATTTCAACTCGGGCGCGAAGCCGGCGCGTTATCTGGCTTTGCGCTGGAACAATTGGCGCTACAAATTCATGCGCTCACAGGACGGTGAGGGCGGAACCTTCACGAGCGTCAAGCTCGGCGGCGGCCAAATCGAGTTTGAAGACGAGAATCCGCAAATTCATAAAGACTTCGAAGCCGCGATGGTGAAGGCCGGCGCGCGCTGCAATATGCCGTATCATCCGGGCTGCACGCAGAAGTAGAGGGCGATCATAAATCGGGGGGTAGACAGATTTCACCTGAGCTAATCAGGGAGGTTTTCCATGGCCGAGATCAGGCAACAGCCTGCAGACCTCAAGCCGGAACGGATCGATAGTTACCGCGAGTGGCAAGCGGCGCAAAAGATTCCCGTGATCAGAGGTTTTTTTGTCGAGGACGTCAACAAGGTCGAGCTTGCGCCCTGGGATCTAAAAGGCGTGCCCTGCTCGTTTGTGGTCCTCGACGGCACGGGCGGGGTCAATGATGCTTATGTCTGCGAGATCCCGCCGCAAAGCAAAACCAAACCACAGAAGCATCTCTACGAAGAGATGGTCTATGTGACCAAAGGATATGGCGCAACGTCAGTTTGGCAGAGGGACGGGAAGAAACATACGTTCGAGTGGGGGCCGGGCAGCTTATTCGCGGTTCCGATCAACGCGCACTATCAACATTTCAACGCGAGCGGCAGCGAAGCCGCGCGTTACTTCGCCGTGACCAACTGCTGCTTCATGATGAATCTATTTCACAATATCGATTTTATTTTTGACAACGACTTTGCATTTCTGGACCGATTCGACCCCACGACGGAAGGTTACTTCAGTGGTCGCGGCGAAGTCACCGGTCGCTTTTTTATGACGACCAACTTCGTTCCCGACACGCATAACATTACCTTGGCTGATTACAGCGAGCGCGGCAAGGGCAGCACGAACATGAAATTCGACCTGGCCAGAAATACCATGTGCGCGCACATCTCGGAGTTTCCGGTCGGAACCTACAAGAAAGGGCACCGGCACGGTCCCGGCGCGCACGTCATCATCCTCTCCGGGCAGGGTTACTCGATTCTCTGGCCGCACGGTCAGCCGATGCAGCGCGTCGACTGGAGGCCCGGCAGCGTTGTCGTGCCGCCGGATCAATGGTTCCATCAGCACCTCAACTCGGGCGCCAAGCCGGCGCGTTATCTGGCCCTGCGCTGGGGCAGCTGGCGATTCCGCTTCATGCGCATGCAGGACGGCGAAGGCGCCACTTACACGAGCGTCAAGCAAGGCGGCGGACAAATCGAGTTCGAAGACGAAGATCCGCAAATCCACAAAGATTTTGAAGCCGCGATGAAGCTTGCCGGCGCACGATGCAATATGGGCAGCTATCATCCGCGCTGTACATACCGGTAAGCCGCGCTGCAGAAGTTTCGAGCCACCTTTTCAGCACACTCTTTAGCCTTGACCTCTCAGCATCAACGCGCTAGACACACTCCCTGGCTTGTGAGCTGTCTCATCTGTCATTTCGAACCGAAGGCGAGAACTTTTTCCTCGTATGTCGAGTCAAAGCCGGAGCTCTCGCTGGCTCTCGAATCAGAACTATGGGGCATTCGCCAATTGTCACCCATTAGTTCATGTACCGAATTGGTACATCACGTTGGTAAAATCAGTTGCAGTGGTTCGGCAGCAGCGCAGACAAATCCCCCAATTAGCCCCTTTTATCAAAGGGCGGCGGGCCGCGGGACCGGGGATTTTTGGGCCGCTAACGCCCGTGGCGAAGGAAAATCGCCCGCGACCGGCCCCCTGAAGCGTATTTTACAAGAGTGTTTATGACAGGAGCGATCCATGGCGAAAACGGAAACGCTAAAAGCTGCTCTTCCGGCGCGTGCCTGGTTGCCGCCCTTGGACGGTGGGACGCTCACCATGGCCGTGCTGATCGGCTTCATGGGATTTTACGTGCTCTACCCGTTGGTGCTGATTCTCATCAATAGCTTCAATACAGCGACGATCGCAGAACCGCCGGTGTACGGATTCAAAGCATGGCGGGAAGCTTTTAGCGAGCCCGGCATCTGGCGTTCGCTATGGAACAGCGTAAAAATCGGCTTCGTTTTGCAGGTCATTGCCCTCCCTCTGGGTATATTTCTCTCTTGGCTCATTTCTCGCACCAATATTTTGTTCGCCAATGCCTTTGAGTTCGGCTTCTGGATTTCGTTTTTCCTGCCCCCGCTCGCGACGACGTTTGGCTGGATGTTAATGCTCGACCCGAGCACGGGCTTGATCAACGCCTGGCTGCGACAGCTCACCGGTTCGAGCGCACTCAATTTTGATATCTATTCTTTTGCCGGCATCATCTGGGTTCATCTCGTGAGTCACGGGATTTCTACCAAGGTGATGTTGCTGACGCCGGCGTTTCGACGCATGGACGCCTCGATGGAAGAAGCGAGTCGCATGTCGGGCGCCGGTCCGCTGACTACGCTGATCCGCATCACGGTGCCGGCAATGACGCCGGTCATCATTGTGGTTTTCTTGTTGAGCGTGATCCGCATATTCAGCAGCTTTGAAATCGAGCTTTTGCTCGGCGTCCCCTGGAGCTTCTACGTGTACTCTACGAAGATCGTCGACCTGGCGCGCCAGGAGCCACCCTTGGTCAACCAGGCGGCCGCATTGGGGAGCGTGATCTTGCTATTTCTTGCGGCATTCATTCCGCTGCAGCGCCGGTTGATTGCACGTCGGCAATTCACAACCGTCACCGGTCAATTCAAGCCGAAGATTATCGACCTTGGCCCATGGCGCTATCCGGCGACGGCGTTGGTCGCTCTGGTGATTTTTTTACTCGATGTGGTGCCGGTGTTGAGCGTGCTTGGCGGAAGCTTCATGACCCGATTCGGATTTTTCAATCTGCCGAAAACCTGGACACTCGATTATTGGAAGATGGCGCTCAATGATCCACGCATTCTTCAGGGATTGCATAATACTTTAGTCGTGGCGGTGAGCGCGGCGCTCTTCGGCGTTTTGTTCTTTTCGCTAGTCGGTTACGTGCTGGTGCGCACGAAGTTGCCTGGCCGCGGTATTCTCGATTCGATCTGCTGGCTTCCTTCTGCGATTCCGGGTGTGCTGGCAGGTCTCGGACTTCTCTGGATGTTCTTGGGTACGCCGTTCTTTCGGCCGTTCTATGGCACGATTGTGTTGCTAGTGATCGCTTCGGTGTTGGGCGGAATTACACTGTCGACGCAAATTCTCAAGGCCAATTTCGTTCAACTCGGCAAAGAACTCGAAGAAGCATCACGCATGTCCGGGGCGGGTTTTTGGAAGACTTACTTTAAAGTGGTTTTACCGTTAATGGCGCAAACGATGATTATGGTCGGCGTGTTGAAATTCATGTTTGCATCGCATCATACGTCGAGCATCATCTTGCTCGCCACTTCGGAGACTCGTACCTTGTCTCTGCTCGCCCTAGATCAGGTTGCAGCCGGCTACCGCGAAGTCGCCAGCATTACAGTCATTTTGATCATGGCTCTGACGGTAGGCGTGGCGATTATTTCCCGTTCGTTCGGTTTGAAGGTCGGTATCCGGGCTGAGTGAACCGGTATACAATCGAGGCTACTCTAAACAATAGGCCGGCTTGTGAGCTTTTTACGAATCCAAAACCTTTATAAAGCTTTCGAGCGAGTGGTCGCGGTCAATCGAATCGATCTCGAGATCAAGCAAGGAGAATTTTTCACCTTGCTAGGATCGAGCGGCTGCGGCAAGACGACCACCTTGCGCATGATCGGCGGTCTGGAAAAGCCGGAGGGCGGCGAAATTTATCTCGGTGATCAGTGTTTGGTTTCCGCAGAGCAAAAGATCTTTGTCAAACCGGAAAAACGCGATATGGGCATGGTGTTTCAATCCTATGCCTTGTGGCCGCACATGACGGTTTTCGAGAATGTCGCTTATCCATTGAAGCTGCGCGGCGTTCGGCGGTTTGAAATTCGCGCCAAAGTAGAAGAAGTGCTTGGATTGGTGGGCTTATCGGGGCTGGAAGATCGGCAAGCTCCGGCGTTGAGCGGCGGCCAACAGCAACGAGTCGCCTTGGCGCGCGCTCTGGTGTTTTCGCCCAAGGTGTTGTTGCTCGATGAGCCGCTCAGCAACCTCGATGCGCAACTGCGCGAAGAAATGCGCCGCGAGCTGAAGTCTCTTCAAAGGCGCGTCAATGTTACAGTAATCTTTGTCACGCACGACCAGATAGAAGCCCTGAGTCTCTCCGACCGCATCGCCATCATGAAATTCGGCGTCCTCGAACAGGTCGCTACGCCAGAGGAAGTTTATTACAAGCCGTCGACGCCATTCGTGCGGGATTTTCTCGGTAAGACGTTTCTCTTGCCGGGCAAAGTGGCCGGTATTTCAGATCAACAGGTCCAGGTCGAGGTCCATGGAGTCGGTGCTTCCGCCCTGACGCTGGATCGGCAGAACGTCATCTCCTCGGGCAATGGCTTTCCTAACATCGGTGAATCGGCGATGATTGCGATCCGCCCCGAGAAGATTTTCCTTTCGGACCGAACCGACTCCGGGCATAGCAATGTCGTCGAGGGAACGCTTGAAGCGACGCAGTTTCTCGGCGACCGGTACGAATATACCGTGACGCTGGGAGCAGAAACGCGCGTCATTGTCTCGCCAGAAGCCCGGCAATTGAAGCGAGGTGGTAAGGTTTTCCTCGAGCTCAAGCCCGAAGGCATGACGCTTTGGCCGCGCGAAAACTGAGCTGCTGAATTCTACCGCGCAATCCGACGCGCACGTTAGCTCGCGATCGTCTCAGCCGCTGGGATTTTATCATCTTTGGTTTGCGCGCTGCTGTGATCCCAACGAAATTTAGCAATCTCCGGCACACGCCACACTGTCAGTAAGGTCATGATCGAGATGATCATGCCGCCGCGAAGGTCGCTTCCCGCGCGCCGATCAGGGGTACGATGAATCCCGTTTCGGTCCGTCCGAGCGGGTGCAGACCGCGATTGCTGAGTTGAAAAACACCCATGACCCGGCCGCGAAACTTTTCGGGGGCGAGCATCTGGAGAATCGTTCCCCGTGCCGCGCCCCAGACCGTGTCCATTGCGCCGACGAAAGTCAGCAGCGCCAGGGCGATTGGAAATGACGGCGCCAGGCCGAACAAAGCGAAGCCGGTGCCGTAAAGCATTGCTGAGGCAAATAAAATTTTGCCCTGATTCGGCCCTTGGCCCATGCCGATGAAAATGGCGGAGCCGATCACCGCGCCGAGACCGCGTGATGATTGCAAGAGGCCGAAGCCTTCGGCGCCAACTCGAAAGACATCGCTGGCGAGGATCGTCAGCATGGCGTGATCCAAACCAAACACTGAGCCGAAGGCTTCCATCACGGTGAGTCCCAGTATCACTGGCCGGCGAACGATGTAAGAAAATCCCTCCTGGGTTTCGGAGAGAAAATGGCGGCGTTTTTCCACTTGCGGCGATGGCGCGCGCATGAGCAGCAAAGCGATGATGACGGCAAGGAAACTCGCCGCGTTCGCGTAGAATGCGCCTGCAGTTCCCATGACGGCGATGGCAATGCCACCCAGGGTTGGACCGATTAAGGCCGCTCCCTTCCAAAGCAACGAATTCAGAGCGACAGCATTGGGCAAGCCGATCGCGGCACCAGTGAAGGGAATAACGCCTGGCGCGCCGGCCCGTCAAAAGAACCCACGGACGAGCTAATAAAAGTGAAGAGATAGATTTGCCAACCTTGAATGTGCCCGGCGTGATCGAGAATACCCAGGCCCAAGCTCAATGCGCCGAGAATCAGCTGGGTCCAGAGCATCAGCCGCCGGCGATCATAGCGATCGGCAAAGGTTCCGCTGATCAAGCCGAGCGTGATCGCCGGGATCGCGCGAAATACGCCGTTCAGTCCGAGTTGCACCGGCGAATTGGTCAGCTGATAGAGCAACCAGTTGGTGGCGGTCATCTGCAGCCAAGTGCCGATATTGGAAATGAACAGACTCAGCCAGAAGAGCCGAAAGTCGCGATAGCCGAACGCGGCAAGACGTCCGTGGAACGCCGGTTCAGCATTTAGCGCGTCACTCATTGAAGGAAAGTTTTATAGAAAGCGCGAATCGGACGAAAGAGTACGCGAGTTTCTCTAGCGCAAACTATGAAGTCCTATGCAACCGAGTGCAACCGAGCTTTTATCTAGCCGAATTAGTTCATGCTTGGAAGCGCTTTCCCGCGAGTCGGTTCGGGACGCGGCGCATCGAGGCTGAACCGCGGTAATTCGCTCAGCTTGAGACTTGTCGCGATCGTCACTGCGGAAACGATCAGTCCCCCGATCACGGTTGCCGCGCGGGCACCTACGACCGGAACCAGCAGTCCGGTTTCCACCTGGCCAAGCGGATTCAGTCCCTGATTGCTCAGTTGGAAAATACCCATGACCCGACCGCGCAGTCGGTCAGGAGCGACCCACTGGAGAATCGTGCTGCGCGCAGATGCCCAGATTGTATCGACCGCGCCGACAAAAGTGAGGAGTAGGAGGGCAAGTGTAAATGAAGGCGCCACCCCGAAAAAAGCGAAGCCTGCGCCATAGAGCAGCGCCGAAATGAGGAGAATCTTGCCCTGATAGGGGCGCTGGCCGGCAGTGATGAAGAGAAATGAGCCGATCACCGCGCCGAGACCGCGGGCGGATTGCAGGAGTCCGAAACCGTGGGCGCCCACGCGCAGGACGTCGCTCGCGAAAATGGTGAGCATCGCGTTATCCAAACCGAAGATCGAGGTAGTCGCTTCCATGATGATGACGCCGAAAATGACTTTGTGAGAGTAAACGAAGGATACTCCGGCTTTCATCTCCTCGACAATGTGGCGCGGTTGTTCAGAAGGCAGCGAATGAGTTTTCATCAGAATGAGCGCCACAATGACCACCAAAAAACTTGCGGCGTTGGCGTAAAATGCGCCGCTGGTGCCGATCAAGCTAATCGCAATGCCGCCGAGCATCGGACCGAGCAAAGCCGCGCCTTTCCACAAAATGGAATTCAACGCGACGGCGTTGGGCAGCACCGCACGCGGTACCAGCGATGGAAACAAAGCCTGGCGTGCCGGACCATCGCATGACCCCACCGCGGCGCTGAAAAATGTGATGGTGTAAATGTGCCACGGGCGGATGTTGTCCGAATGATCGAGTACGCCGAGCAGCAACGCGAGGCTGCCGAGAAGACTCTGAGTGACCAGCAGTAGTTTCTTGCGATCATAACGGTCTGCCAGGGTGCCACTAAAAATACCGAGAGCGATGGCTGGAACGGAACGAAACAGGCCGTTGATGCCGAGTTGCAGCGGCGACTCGGTCAACTTGTAGAGCAGCCAGTTCACCGCGGTCATTTGCATCCAAGTGCCCGTGTTCGAAATGAACAAGCTCAACCAGAAAAGTCGAAAGTCGCGGTAACGGAACGCGATGAAGCGGCCGTTCTGTGGTAGTGGATTGTGCTCGCCGGTCATGCCTGGGTGATCTCGTCAAAGGGGGAATGGGTCAAATCCGTTGCCTATCATTTTGAGCCGCAGGCGAAGAATCTGTGATGCTTCACCTCGGCGGTAACGCGAGATCCTTCGCTGACGCCAGAGTGTGTGAAAACTTATGTTCCAGCCAATTTGTCATCTCGAACGTAAGTGAGAGATCTTGCATTTTCAGCTACAGAAAAAGAAAGATTTCTCGGCTTCGCCTCGAAATGACAAGTTCTCACACACTCTGATGCTCAGGATGATAACTGAAATAAGTCAGTGTGACGGGGCTTTTTCAATCAGCGCAGATTCCAGTGGGCGAAACCCATAGCGCAGCCGACGCCGGTGTTGGTCCGGTACAGGGGGAAATAAGCGAGCATGGTTCCCGGCCGATCGGCTGCTGCGGCCGACACGATCCAGTTGCGGATCTCAGAGGTCCCTTCGACAAGCTCGGACGCACGCATCCGGCTCATGTAATCGAGATTGTTCTGCTGGAGTGCCTTAATGAAGCCCGCATCCAATTTTTCATCGATTTTAGTGTGACTGAGTCCGCCCGACGCGATGATGACGACGTTCTGATCCCCCGAAGCTTGCCGTAAGACTTTGGCCAGCGCTCGGCCGAATTGGACGCAACGTTTCGCGGAGGGGGCGGGCGGATAATACGTGTTGACCATGATTGGGACAATCGAGTGACTCGCCTGCGGACTCAGAAATTTTAGCACGCGCGCGAACGCATGCCCCAGACCGCCATCGTAACGCGTTTTCTTGGAGTAAGAAGGGTCGAAGCCCTCCTCCATTAGGCCATCGATGAGAGCTTTCGCCAACGTAGCCTCAACGTGATACTTCGTGCGATTTTCCGACTTGAGCTGATTCAAGTAGCGAAGACTGGTGCTCGCCTCCACTTCAGGGGCGATAAAAATAGTGAACGGCGGCATGTTGTCGTCAACGAGATTCTCGTGCTGATCATCGCCAACAATCATCAGCACGTCGGGATTGAGAGCGCTGATTTTGTCGCGCAGCTTGGCGATCGCGTCCATGCAGCCGTTCCACTTCGACCATTTGAGATCGCGCGTTTCGTTTTTGGCCAGCTCTGGTTTTTCGGCCAGGTTCTCTCCGGCACGGGTGTTCAGAAGATGCCAGTCGTCGGGATTCAGCATCAATTGCGGCGCGTGAGACATCGCCGCGCAGCCAACCAGGTTTGCCATAAAATAGTTTCGTCTTACGATTCCGGCAGTCCGCAATCGAAGTCCTGGAGTGATGGAGTATTGGATCGGAACCCGGTACTCCGCTACTCCAGCACTCCAATTCCCCGGTTGCTCCTACGCGCGTGCCGCTTTCATGTCCGATAGCTCGGGCACGCTCAGGTTCAGTTTGAACCAGCTGTTGCCGCTGTCTTCGCTACCAAACAAATCGCCGTTTTGCTGTGCGGCATACATGCGATCAGCATTTGCCGGGTCGAAGGCAAAACTTTCGACAAAGCTCCGGTTCGCTTGAGAAACCGCTCCGTCGAGCTTTTTCCAGGTTCGGCCGCTATCGGTGGATTGAATCACGAAAGCTTCGGCGCCGCTGTTTCTTTTGCGCCACTGTCCCGGCTGACCATTGGCAACCGCAGAATAAAGCACGTTGTGCTTTTTTGGATGCACCGTCAGCGGGACCGAGTATTCCTCCTTGAACTCCATTGCCATCGGCGCCCAGTTTTTGCCGCCGTCGCCGCTCGAGTAGAGCGCGCGGCCCGGTGCTTTACCGGCGCGACAATCGTGACCGCCCGTGGCAATAAAACTCTTTTGGCTGTCTTCGGGATCGAGCACGATCGTGTGCACGTCGCAGTCGAGGTTGCGATTCAACAACTCCCAGTTTTTGCCGCCGTCCGTTGTTTTCAGCATATAGCCCACCTGGAGCGCGACATACATCGTATTTGGGTCTTTCGGGTCGATGGTGATGTCGCGCACATGCGGTTCGACGGCCGCTACGGGATAAGTGATGGTCGAGACCCACGGGATGTTCCAAACAGAATCGAGGCGCTCCCAGTTTTTTGCCTCATCCCGACTAATGAAAACATCGATGGGCTCCGTGCCTGCATAGAGTGTGTTGGGATCGCGCGGATCGAACGACAAGCAACGCACTTTGCCCGGCCCGCGTTTGCCGTAGCACGGTTTCTTCCAGCTCGCGCCGAAGTCTTCGCTGACCCAAACACCGTCGCCGCGGGTGCCGGCAAAAACTTTGTTCGGCGCGTTCGGCGAAACAACGACTTCCGGAATCGCCCAATCTTTCAAGCCGTGATGGAGCTGCTGCCAATTGTGGCCGTCTTCACTTTTGAGCGTCACTACACCTTCATCAGTAGCGACATAGAGGATCGATCCCATAAGTTTTTCCTCCCATTTTGATGATGACTATTTACTACAGAACTAGTGGGGCGACAAGGCGCGCGTTCAACGCGTTCAAACAGTTCGAACCGTTCAATCCTCAGAGGGAAACGTCAGAGAATGTAGCGGGGTAGAGCGAAGTGAACCGCAAGAATTCGCGGCTTGGCAAGGCTCCACCCGGCTAGGGCTTAGGTCATTGGCAAAATTGATTGCGTCATACTGGCCCTTCGCCAGGCTCAGGATAGACTCCAGGCGGTATCCAGTCCTCGAGTTTATAATTTCCAAGTTCGGTAAAGGTGTATTAGTAACCCAACTCTTTGTCGACTAGGTTCCGAAGCGGCTCGCCCGCGATGAAGCGCTGCAGATTGTCCCTGAAGATCGGGAGCAGCGCGGGCCATTTTTGGCTGGGGATGCCGGCGATGCGTGGTGTGATGATGACGTTCGGTAGGTTCCACAGTTCAGAATCTGCTGGTAATGGCTGACGCGCGAAGGCGTCGAGCACGGCGCCGGCGATCCAATGTTCTCTCAAAGCCCGGACGAGCAGTGCTTCGTCTATAGCCCGTCCGCCTGTCAGGTTGATTAGATATGCGCTCGGTTTCATCCTGCGCAATTCGTGCTCGCCGATAATATTGAAAGTCGACGGCACGGAGGCGAGGAGCAAGACAACGAAATCCGACTCGGCAAGGAGTTGCGGCAGAAATTCGGGCGTGCCCAAGTGATCGACGAAATCCGGCTTGGCAGATTCCGTGCGCTTTGTGGCAAGGACACGCAACCCTAGGGCTTTGGCTTTGCGTGCGAGCTCAGAGCCCGCTGTTCCAAGCCCGACAATTCCCAGTGTCTTGCCTTCGATTTCAGTCGGCACGAGCCTTTGCCAGTGCTTTTCGCGTTGCGCGGCAATGCAGTCGGGCAAACTTTTGGCGAGCATCAGAATACAGGCGAGGGCGAATTCCGAGAAGACGGTGCCGTGAATTCCCTTCGACCCGGTGACCAGTATCGGCCGTGCTTTGATTGCCGGTGTCAGGTAAGTGTTAACGCCACCGCGTGTGACCTGCAGCCATGCTAATTTCGGCATTCGGTGCACGAGCGAGTCTGGCAAAACTTCTTCCGTGAAAACGCCTTCGATTTGTTGAAGACGCTCGTTGCCGATTGCGTCGTCCTGCTCCGTCAACAGTTCGCAGCTTGGAAAATCGCTGCGCAGCATCATCAAATCTGTTTCCGGAAGATTTACGCGCAACCAAATCGGCTTGGGCATTGAATGTTCTCGTATAGAAGCCGCCGCGAGGTGTCAACACAGTTGCTTAGGAAAGATCTCTTCACTTCGTTCGAAATGACACGTGCTTTTTAGCTGTCATTCCGAGTGAAGCGAGGAATCTTCTGTACCTCAAAGTTCGTGGCTAACAAGAGTTCAACAGTTCAATCAAGTGATTCGTTGACGGACTCCTAGTCGCATGTTACTAAGCGATAGCTTCAGCGGGAGTTCTCTAATCCAAAATCGAAAACCTGTGCTGAGTAAAAGAATCGAAGCATCTAAAATCCAAAATTCTTCTAGCGATTCCGCGCTAGCGAAAAACATCGCGTTGTCTTGCCGGATCCTCGCCAGGCTCGGTTTGCTCAAGGAAACTACGGGGCATGTGAGCGCGCGCAGCGCGCGCGGCGCGGCGATGCTGATTCGCGGCCGCGGCAAAGAAGAAAACGGCTTGCTGTTTACCAAACCGGCAGACGTCGTGCTGGCGGATTTCGACGGCCATAGACTCGCAAGCAAAGGCGTACTCAAAACTCCGAATGAATCGGTGATCCACGGCGAGCTTTACAAAGCGCGGCCCAACTGCGGCGGCATCGTCCATGCACATCCGCCATCGATCGTTTTGACGAGCATGGCGGGGATCGAATTGCGGCCGATCTTCGGCGGCTACGATCCGCGGGGAATGCGCATGGCCATCAACGGTATTCCGGTGTACCAGAGCAGTTTGACGCTGCACAAGGTTGAGCATGTGCATGCGATGATGGAAGTCATGGGCGACAAGGATATATGTGTGTTGCGCGGTCACGGGATCGTGGTGTGCGGCAGCAGTCTCGAAGATGCGACGATCAAGGCGATCAAGCTAGATCATCTCGCAACCTTGAATCTGCAAGCGGCGATGCTTGGCAGTGTCGCCTCGATCTCTCAAGAAGATCAAGAAATGTTTCTGGCACGAAAAAGCACTGGCATGGGTGGCGGCGGCCCCGAGGCTTTGTGGCGGTTTTATTGCGAGTGGCTTAAACACGGATGATGTTCGAAGATTCAAATTGGCCAAATAGTTCAAAGAACTTTAAGGGCTGCGTCAATCGAAAAAGCAAAATCTGAAATCGAAAATTTAAAACGCCGCCTGGTCGAAGGCGTTCAGGTCATCACCGGAGAAGGCGTCTTGTCGGGATCCGGTCACCTGAGTGCTCGCATTCCCGGCACTGAGACATTTCTCATCAATCCGCGCTTTGCCGGCGTTTTGGCGGATCCGAAAGACATTTGTATAGTGACCTTCGACGGTAAACGGATTGGCGGCAAAGGTCCTATTCCATCCGAGTCGCCGATTCACGCGGCCGTTTACAAGTCCCGTACCGACGTGAACAGCGTGATTCATTGCCATGCGCGCTATTCAATCCTCGTTGGTTTGCTCGACGGCGGTTTGATTCCTTTCAATCGTGAAGCGCGCATCTTTGCAGACGGGGTACCGATTTTTGCCGAAAGCCGCGGCATCAACGATTTTGCTTTGGCCCGGAAAATGGTCGACAATTTGGGGCCTCACTATGCGACTTTCTTGCGCGGGCACGGAGTCGTTGTCGTGGGTCCGGGCATTGAAGGAACGTGCATTTCAGCGATTCAGCTCGAACGAGCTTGTCAGGATCAGCTCCTGATGATGAGCATCGGTGAAGTCAAACCTATGGCTGAGGCAGACCGTGGCCGAAACAATGCACGGTTGGAGAATCCTTATCGCGCGTGGCCATATCTGTTGTGGAAACACAAAGTGAAAACAAAAGCGCAGATTCGCGCCGGCATTCGAACGCTGAAAGAGGGCGAACACTACTGATGTCCGTTGCAAATCAGGCTTTCGCGAGAGCAACTCTTGCGCGCTTCTTCGAACGACTTTGCTGGTCGAAGGCACCATCGTCAATGCGACCATCACACAAATGTCATTCTGAGCGTCAGCGAAGAATGTCGCTTTTGCTACCGATGAAACAGCCGAGATCCTTCGGCTATCGCCTCAGGATGACGGCACGAGACGGGCTTTGGCTGCGAGACCCATGGATAGTGCGAACCGTGCTGTCATTGATTATCTGTTTTTTAGCCGCCTGGACAGTGAAAGCGTCTGCCCAGGACAAGAAACTCGACTCTTTCACCATCTCCTACGCATCGGTGTCGGGAACGCGCGGGCCGCTCTGGATCGCCAAAGATCTCGGACTGTTCGAAAAATATGGTTTGGAAGGCAATCTGATTTATATCGCCTCGGGAGTAGTTTCCGTAAACGCGCTTCTCGGCGGCAGCGTCGATATCATCGCTGCCTCCGGTTCCTCGGCGATTGGTGCCGCGGCGCGCGGCGCGCCGATCGTTATCATCGCGAGCCTCGGCCACATTTCCTATAAATTGATCGCGCTTCCCTCGATCAAGACCGTACAAGACCTGAAGGGCAAAATCATCGGTTCGAGCCGCGTCGGCGCTGGATCGGACTTCGCCTTGCAACGGCTGCTTAGGAAGCTTGGCTTCACACCGGGGAAAGATGTGCAGCTGATTCCCACGGGCGTGAGTGAGTCGGACCGGCGCCTGTTGATGATGATGCAGGGTAAAATCGACGCGACGCTCGGGACCGAAGACAACATTCTTCAGCTGGGAAATAAAGGCATGAAATTTTCCATTTTGGCGGATCTATACGATGCCGGTGTCTACACAACCGGGAGCGACATCGCCACGAGCCGTGTACTCGTCAAGCAGCGGCCGCGACAGCTCAAGGCATTTCTGATGGCGATCACCGAAGGCACATCGATCGGCCGCAACAATAAAGATCTGACCATGCGCATTTACCGCAAGTACATGAAGATCGAAGATCAAAAACTCCTCGAGTCGATGCACAAGAATTACCTACTAGGCTCGATTCCTGTGCGGCCGTTCCCCAACGAGGAGGCGATACAGAACGATATAGAGGACTTGAGCTATTCACTGCCGCATCTGCGCGGCAAGAAAGCCCAGGAGTTTTTGGATCTGTCGCTTTTAAAGAGCATGGAAGAAGAAGGATTTTTCAAGCGGCTCGAAAGCAAGTAGCTTTCGCGATTTGTTGCGGTTGCCAATTTTGAGCGGCGGTAAACCTCGTATTCTTTCTTACCAACTTCCCGGTGGCTGGATGGTTTTCGCAGGCGCCAGCGATGCCGACAACGACTATTTAAGCACGCAACTCGCTGCGCCCAATGATTGGTGGTTTCATGCGAACAAGGTTCCAGGTAGCCACGTAATCTTGCGCGCGCGAGCCGATGAAGAGCCGAGCCGGGAGATTTTGAAGCAAGCGGCGGCGGTGGCGGCGTACCATAGCAAGGCGCGTCATGCGTCGACCGTTTCGGTTCACTGTAGCCGCGCGCGCCACGTTTCGAAACCGCGCGGTGTAAAAACCGGCACGGTGAATGTTTCGCACGGGAGAGTCTTGAAGGTGCGGCCCGATATCAGTTTCGCCACACGGCAGCGCGGCGGTGCATAGCTTATTGAGTAAGTTACAATCGGCCGTGAATTCGTCAACATAATTGCCTCGTCATTTTTTGCATCGTCATTTGAGCCGGAAGCCGAAATCCAAACTGTAGAAACTGGATCCCGGCCTTCGCCGGTGTCAGCACAAAAGGCGGCCTTGCTCGTATGTTTAAACCTCGGTAATGTTCACTCGGTTGGAGCTTTTATAAGAGGTAATCCACCATGATCAGCGTGGAAGAGAATCAACTCCTTACTCAAATCAGCCCGAGTACACCGTGCGGTGAGCTTTTGCGTCGGTATTGGCAGCCGGCGGCACTGAGTGAAGAATTGCCGATCGGCGGCGCGCCGCTGAAGGTCAAAATACTTGGCGAGGAGTTGGTGTTGTTCCGCGACGATCAAGGACGGCTCGGATTGATTGGACTCCACTGCGCGCATCGTGGCACGGATCTTAGCTACGGCCGGATCGAAGACGGCGGGCTCAGGTGCTTGTATCACGGCTGGCTCTACGATGTATGCGGCCGGGTGCTCGAGCAGCCGGGCGAACCTGGAGGCGGCGCGCACAAACAGGAAATCCACCAGCGCGCTTATCCCTGCCAGGAAGCCGGCGGCATCATTCTCACCTACATGGGGCCGGGCGAGCCGCCGTTGCTGCCGAATTATGAGTTTCTAACCGTACCGGCAGAATACCGAACAGCGACTAAAGTATTTCATGCTTGTAACTATCTCCAGGGCAATGAAGGCAATATCGATCCCGTTCATCTTTCGTTTCTGCATCAATGTTTCGATGAAGCGCAAATCGCGCGCCGGCGAATGGTGCCCGGTAGCACTACCAGTGATATTACCTTGCTCGGCGAAGACATCGCGCCAACGATCGATGTCGAGGTCACCGATTACGGGCTGCGTATCTACACGGTCAGAGATGCTGGCCGAGACAAACGCTATATACGCATCACGAACTTTGTCATGCCCAATTTATCTATCTTCGGTGGGTCGACTGTGGGCGCGGGCTACTCAATCCATTGGCATGTGCCCATCGACGATACGCACCATTGGAAATACATCTTTGCTTTCAGTCGGGAAAAGCCGCTCGATGAGTTTATGCGAACGAGAAGCCGGACAGAACTGACCACCGACTATCGATTGACGCGGAACGCTTCGAATCGGTATCAGCAGGACCGAGAGTCGATGACAAACCAGACCTTTACCGGTATGGGAGTGAATTTCCAGGCGCACGACGCTTTCGCGACGGAGAGCCAAGGCCCGGTACAGGATCGCACGGCCGAGCACCCGGTGACCTCGGACAAGGCGATTATTGCCGCTCGGAAATTATTGCTGCAGGCGATGAAAAACGCGCGGGACGGGCGCGATCCGCAGCATGTGATAAGAGACGCCAAATCAAACCGGCTGCTGCATTTGCAAGCTTTGTCGGAAGTGATTCCGGCGGGCATGGATTCTAAGCAATTTGTTCGTGACCGCATTGCAGAGATCGAGCGGAGATACGGCGAGTAAGCGAACCGTTGCGCAGCGCTGGTTCTACCGTGCTTCGAAATAAACCAGACAGCCTCAACGCGGAGAAGTTACAGATGATCCGAACTTTACTTGCGACGATGTTTTTGCTGCTGCTTCTGCAAGGAAGGGCGCGCGCAGAAGAGCAGTATATGCTCGGCTACGCCGGTTTTGCCGGATTCCAAGCGTCCATGTGGGCGGTCAAAGACTTCGGACTGCTGAAGAAATACGGTCTTGACGGCGAGACGATTCTAGTTCCCGGAACTTCTCGCCAAATTCAGGCTCTGGTCGGCGACAGTATTCAATTCGCTCATGTCGATGCTGCGGGTCACATTCGCGCCGCAATGCGCGGTGCGGAAATCGTCATGATCGCCGCGTCGTTAAACAAGTTCCCGTTCAGCCTTGTGACACAAAAGGAGATTCGCAAGCCCGCGGATCTCATTGGCAAGAAAATCGGCATCGTCGGCTTCGGCGGGGCCAATGATCTCGCGGTAACGCTGTTGCTTAGAGAATGGAAAATTCCGCGCGAGAAAGTCACGGTTTTGCAGGCCGGCGGGGGAGCCAATCGACTGATCGCATTGTCTTCCACGGCGCTGGACGCGACCGTGCTGTCGCACCCGGAACTCGGCGAAGCGCTACGGATGGGTTTCAACGAGCTGGGCAATCTAGACGAATTCAAATCGGCGGATTACCCGATGTCTGCTGTCGCTGTACGGCGCTCGTTCATGGAACAGAAGCGTGACGTGGTGAAACGTTTCGTAATGGCTTACGCCGAGGGCACCTATCAATTTATGAATAACCCAGAAAAGGGAATGGCGCTTTTCAAGCAGCGGCTAAAACAGGAGAACGTAAAAGCGCTCGAGCAAACCTACAAATATTTTGCGCCGAAGTTTTCCTTCCCAACCCGGGTGTCTCACAACGGAATGCAAAATACCTTGGAGCTGATCGCCAAGGAAAATCCCAAGCTCGATACGAAGCTCGAGAAGTACGTCGATGAAAGGATTATGGACGAGTTGGAGAAGGAAGGTTTCTTCAAGCGAATCAGCAAATAACTTGGTTCGAGACGTTCAAATAGTTCAATCCGTTCAAGCCGTCTCGGATACACCGCTCATGTCCTTAAATGGTTTGAACCGCTTGAACGATTCGAACGGCTTGAACTAATTCGGCCAAGGGAGACTTATGCTCACCCGAATTCAGCACTTCGCAATCGTCAGTGAGAACTTTGTCCGCGAAGCGAAGTTCTACGAAGCGGTATTCGGCATGAAGCGGTCGAAGCCCGGCTCCGAGGAAGAACAGAAGGCGATCCGGACCAATTACGCCGTGAGCATCAGCGACGGCTATGTGGGCGTCACCGTGATCGGAAGAAAGCCGGGGTATGTGCCAGGATTGCATCACTTTGGCGTCGATGTCGATGACGTGAACGAAGCGATCAGGCGGG
>JBIOXP010000206.1:0-9420 GCA_044869705.1 Binatia bacterium
CCCGGAGGATTCGTTGTTCCTGCGAGCATGGGCGGCGAATTGGAAGTCACCGGCGGGCTTTTGCAGCAGCCGCTCGAAGTCGTGCGCGGTGAAACCGTCGATCTCGACGTGCCCGCGCATGCAGAGATCGTCATCGAGGGCGTGCTCGATCCGAGTCCGGAAAACATGCGCGAAGAAGGCCCGTTCGGCGAATACCCGCGCTACTACACCGGCGTCGGCCCGTATCCGGTGATCAAGGTCACCGCCATCACCATGCGCCGTGATCCCATCTATGTCGACGTGTTCAACGCCAGCAGCGAGCATTTGGCCATCGGCGGCTTGGCGCGCATGGGCTTCTTGCTCAATCGCGCCCGCGACGTATGCCCGAACGTAAAAAACCTCTACCTGCCGATCTCCGGCGTCGCGCGTAATCATGCGTACATCTCGATGAAAAAAGTTGCCGATGGCGAGCCGCATCTTGCCGCTTTCAATCTCATGGCCTACAGTCCGGCGACCAAGCACGTCTTTATTGTCGATGATGATATTGATGTCACCAACGAAGCCGACGTGCTCTGGGCGTTGGCCACGCGGTTCCAAGCCGACAAGGATCTGGTCGTTATCAATAACTCAATCGGCAGCCGTTTGAACCCGCCTACCTACGGCTATCGCCGTGACGATAAAGGCACGCTCGAGACCAAACTGATTTTCGATTGCACCAGACCTCTATCCGCAGGCAGGAAGTTCCCGGAGGCTACAAGGGTTCCACCCGAGATCAAAGCGCGCATGAACCCGGGCGATTATGTACGGCCGTTATCCGAGGGCGACTTGGCGTATATTCGAGGAGGCAAATAGATGGCTAAGCCATTGCGGGCGCAGGCCCCGGGTCGGCAGTGGCGCGATTTGCGCGGCTGGCTCGCCCGGGTGGACGCGCTGGGTGAATTGAAGCGAGTCAACGGCGTCAATTCCGAAGAAGATATCGGCGCGATCACCGAAATGCTCGACCATACCGAAGAAAGTCCCTGCGTTCTCTTCGACGCGATCGCCAATTTCAGGACGGGCTATCGCGTGCTGGTCAACAGCATGGGCTCGCGCCGACGCCAGGCTGTCACCTTGGGCTTGGATCCCGCTGAAGCATCTCATGATCGGCTGCTCCGGTTCTGGCGCGAATTGCTGAAAGGCTTCGAGCCAATCCCTCCGATAACTATCGAACACGGCTCGGTTCAGGAAAATATTTTGCGCGACAGCGATGTTGACTTGACTGCCTTTCCGGCGCCGATCTGGCATCCCGGTGACGGCGGCAGGTTCATCGGCACGGCGAGCATCAACATAATGCGCGATCCTGACACGGGAATCATCAATGTCGGCACATACCGCAATCAGGTTTTCGATCGAAACGGCATCGGCATACGCGCGGCGCCACCGCATCACGGCGGGATTATCAAAGAGAAATATATGAAGCGCGGCCAACCGTGCCCGATCGTAACAGTGGTCGGCGCCGAACCGTTGCTGTTTCTTTCATCCTGTGTAGAAGGACCGATGTACGGCGAAAGCGAGCTGGATTGGGCTGGGGGCGTGCGCGGCGCGCCCATCGAAGTCGTCGAGGGGGAAGTCACCGGTCTGCCCATTCCGGCGCACGCGGAGATCGCTCTCGAAGGTTTCATCACCACCGACGAATTCTCTAAAGAAGGGCCCTACGGCGAGTGGATGGGTTATTACCAAGACGGCTATGCCAAGGACCGAATCGTCCGAATCCAGCGGATTTATCATCGCGACGATCCGATTCTTCTGGGCTGCCCGCAGGGCAAGCCGCCGCACGAGGATAATCGCTTTCTGGTTTATCTCCGCTCCGGCATGATTTGGGATCAGTTGGAAAAAGCCGGCGTCCCGGGTGTATGCGGCGTGTGGTGTCCACCCGAAGCCGGCAATCGGTTGATGACCGTCGTGTCGCTCAAGACGCAATATCTCGGTCATGCGAAACAGGCTGGCTTGATTGCTTCGCAATGCGGCGGTGGCATCGACATGAATCGTCTGACCGTCGTGGTCGACGATCACGTCGACACCACCAGTCTTCAGGACGTTATCTGGGCCATCGTCGCGCGCTGCGATCCCGAGCGCGGCGTGGAAGTTCTCAAGGACACCAAAGGCAGCCGCATCGATATGGCGATCGCGCCGGATAAACGCGAGCTCAACGCCAATTCACGGATGATCATCGATGCCACCACACCGTTTGACTGGAAAAATCATCCGCTGGCCGGTGACGTAATCAGCACTCCGGAGCGGACGCGGAAGATTCATGAAAAATGGGATTGGATTTTGAAGTAGCGCCGGTCGTAAAAAGACACCTACAATCATACGATTCTCATTGAGGGTAAGCGAAGAAGCTCGATTTATGGCTTACGAACCGAGATCCTTCGGATATCGCCTCAGGATGACCCTACGGCAACAGCGAGCGCTTTCATGTTGAACGAGAGTTCCGTTTCCCGCAATTAAGGAGTGTTGATGTCCGTTGGACAATCGATCAGCATGATGGATTCCGAGCTGCGTGTCAGCGGCAGCATTGACTACGCGTTAAATTTCGAGCTGCCGCGGATGCTGCATGCGAGCATGCTTCGCAGTCCGCACCCGCACGCGCGGATTATCAAAGTGGATGCCACGAGAGCCGCAAAATTGCCGGGCGTCGTGGCGACCCTCACGCGCGATGATTTGATCGGCGATCATATCGATCCCCATTTCGGTCTCATCCTTCAAGATCAAACGCCGGTCGCGCTCGATAGAGTCCGTTTCGTCGGCGAACCCGTAGCCGCCGTCGCCGCGCTCGATGCCGACACGGCGAGTGAGGCGTTGGACATGATCGATGTCGAATATGAAGAGTTGCCGGCGGTATTCGATGCCGAGGAAGCTCTCAAGCCCGGCGCTCCTCTGCTCTATCCCGGACCGCGGCGAGTCATTGCCGGGCGCGGCGATGTCACGGCGCGCTCACTCGAGGGCAGCAACATCGTACATCTCTTCAAACAGCGCAAAGGCGACATTGTTCAGGGTTTTCGTGAATCGGATGAAATCTTCGAAAACACCTTTCTCTCTCCCGCCGTGAATCATGCCGCCCTCGAACCTCACGTCGTCGTTGCGCAGTTCGTCAACGGCCGAATCACGGTCTGGACCTGCACACAGAACCCGCACGTGGTCCAGCGCCAGCTCGCCGGAATTTTTAAAGTTCCGCTTGCCGACGTCCGCGTGATCGTGTTTACCCTCGGCGGAGGATTTGGCGGGAAGCTCAATTGCAAACTAGAGCCTGCAGCCGCTTTGCTGGCGCGGAAAACGGGCCGGCCGGTGCGTATCGCCGCCACGCGCGCCGAATGCTTTTTGCTGGGCGTGCAGCACGAGTGCAGGATCAAGCTCAAAACCGGCGTGAAACGCGACGGCAGATTGCTCGCGACCGAAGCCTACTGCTATTACAACTCCGGCGCGTACGGCGATACCTCGCCCAATTTGATCACTCGGGGTTACGCTGCCACGGGTCCGTATCGCGTGCCCCACCTGTGCATGGATTCGTATGGCGTCTACACCAATACAGCACCATCGGCGGCCTTTCGCGGCTACGGCATTACGCAAGTGGCCTGGGCGCACGAGACGCAAATGGATATGATCGCCGACGCGTTGAGCGTCGATCCGGCAGAGTTGCGGCTCAAGAACATCTTGCAAAAAGGCGATCCATTCACCACCGGCGAGCCGATGCCGGAGATGCACTATAACGAGCTCATCGAATCGGCGTTGAAAAAAATCCGCTGGCGCGACGAGCCGCTGGTTCTACGAGAAGGCAACAAGATTCGCGCCAAAGGCATCGGCGTCATCGTCAAAGGCATGGCCACGCCGACGACCTCCACGTCCACGGTAAAGCTCAACGGCGATGGCAGTTTGAATGTTCTCACCAGCTCGGTGGAAATGGGTCAGGGATTGAAAACTGCTCTTGCGCAGATCGCCGCGAGCGAGATTGGACTGCCGGTCAGCCGCGTGCGGGTTTCGGAGCCGGATACCGCCTTCACGCCCTTCGATCTGATGACCGCCGCGAGCCGCGCGACCTTTTGCATGGGCACCGCGATCCGGAAAGCGATCGACGACGTCAAAAATCAGCTGCGCGATCTTGCCGCGGCTCAGCTCGAAGCAAACAAGGAAGATTTAATTTTGCAGGACGGAAAAATTATGGTGCGCGGTGTCGCGGGAAAGTCCCTCTCGTACATCGACGCGATTCGCGCGAGCAAAACCAACAATCTGCTCGGCCACGGCGTCTTCGTCTCCGGATCGGGCCCGGACGGCAGCCCGGTCGTGATGGATTTCGAGACCGGCCAGGGTTACGGCTCGGCAGAGTGGCATCCCGCAGTCGTCGTCTGCGAGGTCGAAGTCGATACCGACACAGGCCAAGTGAGCGTACCGCGCATGCATGCCGAGCTTTACGCGGGAAAAGTGATCAATCCACGTCTTTGCGAGCTGCAGATTCAGGGAGCAACCATCTTCGGCCTCGGGCAGGTGCTGTTTGAAGAACTCGCCCAAGACACCAACGGCAGCATCACCAACCCGAATCTTTCCGACTATATGATTCCTTCTTTTCATGATGTCCCGGCCGAGTTGAGCGTTCACATGCTCGAGCCTCACGATGTCACAGAGGTTCATGGCGTCGGCGAAACCGCCATACCGCCCGCCCGGCCCGCAATTGGCAATGCCATCAGCCGCGCGGTCGGCACGCATTTTCTCGATTTGCCGATCACGCCCGAAAAAATACTTCAGGCGCTGGAGAAACGAAAAACCAGGTAAACACGTGACTGAGCAGAATCGGCGATAGTCGAATGTTTCACCACGAACAGCTTACGCGGCGCGCCCAAAGGAAATCGCGGGGGGAAAGATTCCTCGCATCCGCTCGGAATGACATTCGGCGTCATCTCGAACGGAGTGAGAGATCTTTCTTTATCCGTCCTCAACTTCGCGCATTCGTGAGATTCGTAGCGGATCAAGTCGTAAAAAAGAATGACCTGTAGGGGCCGCAGCATGCTGCGCCAGGAGACTCTCGGTTAACTAATGCCAAATATAAAACTACTTCAGCCGACTTCGCTTGACGAAGCCCTGTCGCATCTTGCCGCCAAAAGCGATGAGACCAAGATAATCTCGGGCGGAACGGCGCTAGTCATCATGCTGAAAAATCGCTTGATCGCGCCGGCGACGTTGCTCAGTCTCGCCGGTTTGAACGAGCTGCGCGGCATTCGGCACGAGCCCGGCATGGGCCTCAGAATTGGCGCCCTAACGACCATTCGCGAAGCCGAAACATCTGCGCTCGTTCGCGAAAAGCAACCGATGCTCGCTCAGACGTTCGGCAAGGTCGGCAACATCCGCATACGACATGCGGCGACCGTGGGCGGTAATTTGAGCGAGGCCGACTACGCCTCCGATCCGCCGTGCGTCCTCGTAGCTTTGCGCGCCCGAGTCAAAGCCCGCAGCGCGCACGGCGAGCGCGAAATCGCCTTAGTAGATTTTTTCAAAGGCTTCTACGAAACCGCTTTGGCGCCGGATGAGGTTCTCACCGAAGTGATTGTTCCGGATGCGCTGCCGCAAACTCGAGCGGCTTACGTCAAGTTTGTCTCGCGATCTTCGGAGGATCGCCCCTGCGTCGGCATCGCCGCCGTGTTGGAAAAACAAACCGACGGAAGCTGCAAGAATCTGCGCCTGGTTGCCGGAGCCGTTTCGGAAAAGCCGCAGGAGATCGCTTCAGCCGAGGAGCTGGCCGGGGACAAGCAGTTGACCGACGGTGTCATCGACGAGATTGCCGGTGCTTACTCCTCAAGCATCGAGCCTCTCTCGGATCTGCGCGGGTCGGCCTGGTATCGGAAACAGATCATTCGAGTGATGGCACGGCGAGCCATTCAGGGAGCGCTGGACGGACACCAATTCCAGTCTGGGAACAGGCAATAACAGGGATGTACGACATTGTCTCTCGGTGAATCTCTACCCATGCTCGACGCCGAGGAGCGGGTTACCGGCCGAATTAATTACACGCTCAACGTCGAGGCCCCGGCAATGTTCGTGGGCAAGATCTTGCGAAGTCCCGTGCCACACGCGCGCATCGTCCGGATCGATGTCGCCCGAGCGCAAAAGTTGAGCGGAGTGAGCGCGGTGCTGAGCCGCGACGACTTCGGGCCGCACACCGCGTATAGCGGCAGGTATGGCCGAATTTTTCGCGATCAGACCGTCGTCGCGCTCGACAAGGTGCGCTTCGTCGGCGATCCCGTCGCCGCGGTTGCCGCGTGTGACGAAGACACAGCACAGGAAGCATTGTCGCTGATCGATATCGTTTATGAAGAACTGCCCGCGGTGTTTGACGAGAGCAAAGCTCTCGAACCCGCGGCGCCGCTGGTCCACGATCCGCGCCCCCAACAGCAGCCGATATTCAGCAGAATGATCCAAGATCTACCCGGCGGAAGCAATCTCTGCAGCCATTTCACGCTCCGCCGCGGCGATATCGAATTGGGCTTTCGTCAGGCCGACTTTGTTTTTGAAGACACATTTCGTTCCCCTGCCGCGCAACATGTTCCCCTCGAGCCCCACGTCACCGTGGCGCAGTACGTCCGGCAAAAATTGACTCTCTGGACTTCCACTCAGATGCCCCATGCGATTCGCGCGCAAATGGCGGAGCTTTTGAATCTGCCGCTCGCGCGCGTGCGCGTGATTGTCGAAACACTGGGCGGCGGCTTTGGCTCGAAAGGTTCGCTTCGGTTGGAGCCGATCGCGGCGTTCCTGGCCGTCAAAGCGCAGCGACCGGTCAAGATCATCCTCAGCCGCGAGGAAGAATTCGTCACCGTGTGCAAACACCCGGCGACAATCCACATCAAAACCGGCGTGATGAAGGACGGCACTTTGGTGGCCCGGCAGGTGAGCGCTTATTTCAATACCGGCGCCTACAGTGATATCGGCCCCGTCGTCGCCCGCAACGGCGGCTCCGCCATGTCCGGCCCATACAGAATCCCGCACGTGCAGATCGATTCCCGAGCGGTCTGGACCCATATCGTGCCGGCAGGCGCCTTGCGCGGCTTCGGCGTGCCTCAAGCCGTCTGGGCGTATGAGAGCCAAATGGACATGATCGCCGAACGCCTCGATTTCGATCCGCTAGAATTCCGGCGAAAGAATTTGCTGCGGGACCGCGATGTCTTTGCCACTGGCGAAGAACTGACGGACATTCATTTTCATGATCTGCTGGATCAGGCTGCGGCTTCGATAAATTGGTCATCTGCGGACACCCGCTGGTTCAATCGGGATCGCACCGAGACCGAGGTAAAAGCGGTGCGCCGCGGCAAAGGACTGGCAATGGTCATCAAAGCAACCATTACACCGTCGACTTCCGCCGCCGCGGTGAAGCTGAACGAAGACGGTAGTCTCAATGTCCTGACCAGCAGCGTCGAGTGCGGCCAGGGAGCAAAGACCGTGCTGGCGCAAATCGCCGCCCATGCGATGCACGTGCCCGTGAGTCGTGTTTCGGTTTCAGATCCCGATACGGAGCTCACGCCATACGACCAGCAAACCAGTTCCAGTCGGACGACCTACTCGATGGGCGGCGCCATCCGCGAGGCCGCGAGCGATCTCAAGCGCCAATTACTCGTTTACGCGGCCGAGCACCTCGAAGCAGCCGTGGCGGATCTGATCATCGAAGAGTCAAAAGTAGTCGTTCGCGGCATGCCCCAACGATCACTCAGCTACGGGGAAATTGCCCGCTTGACCAATCAAGCGAATCTCTTCGGACGCGGCGCGTTCACGACTCGAGGCGGCCTGGATTTGCAAACCGGGCAGGGTATCGGATCCGTTCATTGGCACCAGGGAGCGATCGGCTGCGAGGTCGAGGTCGATATTGAAACCGGCAAAATAAAAATCCTTCGTCTGGCTCCCTGTGTCTTCGCCGGCCGGGTCGTCAATCTCCGGTTATGCGAGTTGCAACTGGAAGGCTCTGCGATTTTCGGTCTGGGTCAGGCCTTGTTCGAGGAAATGACCTACGGAGAGCAGGGCCAGTTGCTCAACCCGAATTTGAGCGACTACAACGTTCCCTCGTTCGCGGACGTCCCGTTAAAGATCGATGCCTCGGCCCTGGAGCAAGCCGGCTCCGAAGAGCTTCACGGTATCGGTGAAACTCTTTTACCGCCAGTCATGGCTGCGATCGGGAACGCGGTGTACAACGCTGTCGGAGTGCGACTTCAGGAGCTGCCGCTTACTGCGGAGAAAGTGTTGCGCGAGCTCCACCAGCAGGATTCAGCAGACTCCCACTCTGAAGAAAGGAAACGGTGAGCGCCGGCCGAAGCGAGGCTGATCACGGAAAGCGCCCTCACCTCAGGACAGAAGGATCCCGCATGAAACAGATCGTCAAGCTCAAAGTGAACGGCGTGGAAGATGAGAAAGCCGTTCAGACGCACCATACGCTACTTGAAGTCCTCCGCTCCGAATACAAACTATTCGGCGCGCGCGAAGGCTGCGGTATCGGCATGTGCGGCGCCTGCACGGTTCTCCTCGATGGCCAGCCGACGAGCTCGTGCATTTTGCTCGCCGCGCTCGCGGCAGGCAAAGAGATCACCACGATCGAGGGACTGAGCGATCCGGGCAAGTTGCACCCGATTCAGCAGGCCTTCATCGATCATAACGCATTTCAATGTTCCTACTGCACGCCGGGATTTATCTTGAGCGCCAAGAGCCTTCTCGCGGAAAATCCCGATCCAACGGCGGAACAGGTGCGGAGCTACTTGGCGGGTAATCTCTGCCGCTGCGGCAGCTACTACAAAATCGAAGAAGCCGTGCTCGATGCGGCCGCACGTTTGCGCGCCGACAAGTAACGAGCCGCAGTTGCGTTAATCTAAGAAAGAGATCACGGAACCCAACACTCAAGCCACAGGAGGGCATAAGAATGAACAGAATTCTCGCGGCGGCCCTGGGCGTATTTTTCTTGCTGACCCCAGCGCAAGGAGCGGAAGTCGAGGTGCTCAAACCGAAGGGCAATCTCGAAATCAAGCTCAGACATCCTTCATCGATTTCGCTTTACGACATGCCGGCGATACTCACCCGTGAACGCTTGAATCAAAATGGTTGGAACGTGAGCAGCGTCGAATTCACCCGCACCGATCTCAACGTCCAGGCGCTCGCCCAGGGAACGATTCAAATCGCCAATTCTCAGGTAATGGATCCGATCCGCGCCATTCAGAAGGGCGCGAAACTTTCTTTTATCATGGAAAACAACGGTGGCGAGTTCGTAATGATCGCCAAGAACGAGATCAAGGACTGTAAGGATACCGACGGCAAGCGCTTCGCTATCCACGGCGAGGCGGCAACCACCTCGCTGGCGGCCAAAATCTGGCTGCTCAGCGATTGCAAGGTCAAGCCCAATATCATGGTCATTCCCGGCGGCGAGAACCGCATCATCGCGCT
>JBIOXP010000207.1:0-9801 GCA_044869705.1 Binatia bacterium
GAGATTCGCTGTCGTGCCGTGAAAGCACGCGTCATCCACTATGCTTACTGCAATCGCGGCATAATCTCCTTTTTGAAGAGATCCAGCGATTTGACGACTCTGTCGTGAGCGAGATTTCCGATATGGAACATGCCCATGAAATGATCTGCGCCAATCTGTCGCATTTGGCTTTGGATCTGTTTGGCGACCGAGTCTGGATTACCGGCGATCAGATAGCCGCTGTCGATGAGTTCATCCCAGTTGAGCTTGGAAAAATCGCGCCGCTCGCGGTTGCCCTCGCGAAAATAGCTGAAGGAGCGCTCCGAGGTGAGCGCGGCGGTCAGTTTCTGGGCCACGGCGTCTTTGTTGATCGCTTCATTGAAGCCCCGGTTGAACACCGTAAAAAAGTATCGCATCGCGGGTTCTGCGAACTCGCGCGCTTTTTGCTCGGTCTCATCGATGTAGATATGGCGGCAGAGAATGAATTTATCCGGTGTCGCTTCCCAACCTTCTTCTCGCGCTTTGCTCCGATAATAGTTAAAAGTGTCTTCGATCTGTCCGGTGGTCTGGTAAACCTGGGCGCAGGGCAAATGGCGCTTGACGCACCACTCGACCGACTCGGCGCTGCGTGCCGCGATCCAAATCGGCGGGTGCGGTTGCTGGATCGGTCTCGGCCAGATCGCGCAATCGTGAAGATTAAAAAACTTTCCCTCATGGCTCCAGACCGGCTCGGTCCACGCGGTCATAATCAGATCGTAGGCTTCCTGGAAGCGCCCGCGTGATTCCTCGGGATTCACGCCATACCAGATATATTCCGGCGGAATACCGCGCACGAATCCGGCGATCAGCCGGCCGTTGCTGAGACAGTCGATCATCGCGTACTCTTCGGCCACTCGAACCGGATGATTGCGCAGTGGAAGAATGTTGCCGAGGACGCCGATTTTTATTTTTTTCGTTCTTTGGCTGAGAGCGGAGGCGATCAAATTCGGCGACGGCATCGTGCCGTAAGCGCTATAGTGGTGCTCATTGAAAACGACTCCGTCAAACCCTAACTCTTCGCAATAGGCCATCTCGTCCAGATGCTCGGCGTAGTTTGCCGCGCCTTTTAAAGGATCGAAGTAGCTGCTCGGCACGGGAGTGCGGGGCGCGTCCTTGGGAACATGGGGGTAGGCGAGAAGGTCGAAATTATAAAGCTTCACTTGTTCCGCTCCTGAGTGCCGATTTTCGCGAAATGATAAGCTAACATCGCGTTTTTATCCGGTCAATGTGCGTGAAGATAGTCGCCAGCATGGAAAGTCGAGGCCGGATAAAAAAGTATAGTGATCGTCAATCCACCATTTTCCTACTTGTAGTAACCTTCCTTTAAAAGTTGATCGACGAGGCTCGTATCGATGAACGATGCCGCGTTCGCGCCGGCGGCTTTGGGGGTGTTTTTTTTGATCGCTTCGAGAGTCGTTTGGATCGTATCCACCCGCGGCCGCGGGATGCGGTCGGTCCACAGCTTGTATTGGTTGTACGCGTATTCTGTTTCGTCGCGCGGCCGTCCCAAGTATTCGGTCATGATCTCGATGGTTTTTTCTTTCTGATCGAAGTAAAACTTCTCCGCCTCGGCGGTAGCCCGTAGCAGGCGCATGACGTTGTCGCGATTGCTTTTCAAATACGAAGCCGGGACCAGTTCTCCGTTTTGCTGCCACGGAATACCAAGCCCCGGGAGAGCCAGCAGCATCTCGTAGCCGCGTCTTTCCGCGATCAAATCGAACGGCGGCGCGAGAATTCCGAATTGCACTTCACCTTTTTCCATCGCCGCCAGAATGCTCGCGGGATCAGCATTCGAGTGCTGCACGAGCTTGACATCTTTTTCGGGATCGATCTTCAAGCGATTCAACGCGAAGCGCAAGGCGGTATCTGGAATGGTTCCGAAGGGAGCGCCGACATGACCGGTTTTGCCTTTGAGATCCTCGATTTTTTTGATGCCTTTCTGCGCCATGATCTTATACGGAAAGACATTCACCCAGGAGGCAACCAAAACAAACGGCGGCGCGCCTTCCAGGGTCGCGGTGACGAATGCCGCAGCCCCGGCTCCGGTGGCCATTTGCATTTTTCCGGCGAGCATCGCCTGGACGGCCGCAGTGGTGTTGGTTTTGATGATTTCCACATCGAGGCCGTGCTTTTTATAGAAGCCCTGATTGACCGCGATGGTGAACAATCCGGCCCCGGGGTTCACGCCCGCTTGGCCGACGATCATTTTCCGTGTTTGTGCTTTGCTGTTTTCAGGAAACCAAAACGCGCTTGCCGCTAACGAGAGCAGTATCAACAGCGGTTTTTTTGCGAACCTCATGCTTCCTCCCATGATTACTGATGATTCTCATGCTGACGGATAGCGGAAGATCTAGGTTTTGCGCTGCTTAAGTAGGCGAGACGCTTCGCCGCGGCTCAGCATGTCCGCAAAGGGTTTACTAAGATCCGTCAACTTTTTAGGCGAACGGCCAAGTCATTTTGGCGGTTTCCATTTTTCCAGTCGCCGCTCGCAACTCTTGAGTAGCTCGTTCAACCCGGCTCCCAATCCCGCGATGATGACGATCGGCACAAACATCGCCGCCATCTGAAAACGTTGTGCAGCCACAGAGCTAAGGTAGCCAAGACCCATGGCAGCGCCGTATTGCTCGGCGACAACGATATAAACCAGCGCGCGGCCAAGCGCAACGCGCATGCCGGCGACAATAAACGGAAGGGACCCGGGGAGCGAGACTTTGCGAAAAATTTGATTGTCTTTGGCGCCGAAAGCGCGCGCCATCGTGATCAGCCGGTGATCAGTATTGGCAATGCCGACCATGGTATTGATGAGAATCGGGAACACCGCGGCCAGAACCGTCATGATAATTTTCGAGATCGCGCCAAGACCGAACAGCATGATGATGAGCGGTAACAACGCGATGAGCGGCGTTGCGTAGATGCCGGACAACAACGGGTCAAATGTCTTGCTGACGCTCTTGTACCAGCCCATTGGCACGCCTAGAACAACCCCGAGCATGACGGAAATAACAAAGCCGATAACGAAATTCGTCAGGCTAAACCAGATGTGCTCCCAAATCGCGCCGCTGGCAAAAAGCTCGTATCCCTTTTGAAGGATTTTACTGAAAGGCGGAAAATAAAACGGATTCAGGATTTCCAGGCGGGTGGAGAGCTCCCAGGCAACAAAAAAGAGCACAATGCCGATGAGACCGAGCCAGTCGGAAATCAACTGGCGCGCCCGCTGCCAGGCTCGGTGCGTCGTCAGCGGGTTCGACTCATCGACGGAGACGAGATCGACGGCGTCTGGTTTCGATTTTGCCGTAGCGGCCCTCCGTTACTCCGAGGGACAATATGCGTCGCCGGGTCGTAGTGTCAAGGCAGTGCTATGCGATGTCAAATCTCTAATGCAGATTGCAAATGCAAACCTTTGAGATCTAAATCGGCCATTTGTGATTCCGAGCGCAGTAGCGCGATGCGCATGGTAAACTTCAAATTTCAGATCTCAAGTCGAATTGATTTATACGCAATTTGAGATCTGCAATAATCTGCCATTCGGCGCAAGGCGCCGATCACTCCCACCGTTTCATGCTCGAGAAATCGTAATTCACTGATGTGTCGGCCTCGAAGCGCCACAACGCACGGTCGCTTTTTTGCTCTCCGCTGAAGACTGTCTGCAAAAATGATGTGATTTGCTTCCAGGCCGCATCACTCTGCGGCCGGCGATAGCGGCCGGGCATCGTGTCGTTCAAAAACCCATGGGGCGCATCGGCATAGATACGGATATCGAAACTTTTTTTTGCTTCGGCCAAAACCGTAAGCATACGCAGAATATTGTCTCGATGGATAAGATTATCGAGCTCTCCGAAAACTGCGGTGAGGGGACATTTGAGTTCCCGCATCAGTTTGTCGATAGGTTCGGGTCGGATCCGATGCGGTTTCCAGTCTGCGTCGTAAACCGCCCCGTAAAGGACGACCGCGGCGCTGAGATAATCGCGTTTGGCTCCGACGAGGATCGGTTGCCGGCCGGTCTGACAGACGCCGGACATTGCGACGTGGGTCATATCGGCCTGGGGCACGCTGCGTAAGTAGGCGACCACAGCGTCCATGTCGGCCAAGACTTGCTCATCGTCCAACTCACAACGATCATCGCCCGCCGCAAGTTTTTGGCGATCGCCGGTAAAGCGCGAAAAGAAATCCGGCACGATGGTTACATAACCGGCATCGACAAACTTTTGCCCGAGATCGGTTGTGTGCTGGACAATCCCGTAGCGCTCATGCAAATGGATGACAACGGGCTTTTTCCCCGCGGGTGTCGCGGGTATGCCGAGAAATGCATTCATTCGGTTGTCAATTTTGATCTGTGTGAGCATCGCTATGGCCTTTCTTAAAAATACGCTTGCGATCGACGCGGTTGATCATTTTCCGAAATAGAATAAGCCGCCGGTGTAATTCACCGTCCCTATGGAAGCTTGTTCAGGACATGTCTCAGCACTTCTTTGGTTGTTGCCAACGACGATTCGGGTTTTTTCCACGCGCTCACCACGCCGCCGGTTCTTCCTTTATAGAACACAATCAAGGCTGATTTGTAGCTCGTCTTCGGATCGGTGACTGCTTCCACGACAAATGCTCTGTCGCCGAACCCACTGAGCGGCATGATCAGCGAATTTTTGAACGGCGCGTTTGTCGCCCGCGACGTTTCTCGATATTGGTCAAAGGAGACTTCATAGACTGCCTTCATTTCGTCGGCTGAATTCAAAAAATGCAGCGTTACGTCGAGAAAGCGATTTGCGCCGACTGCATTCTGGAAGCTTTCGCCTTTGGCGATGTACGTGCAGACCGAATCGTAGCTGCCCGGTCCGGCCGGGTTCGGAATCTTTGCAAATTCCTGCACATCGAGTTCATCGCCGACAAGTCTCCGAGCATCGGCGCTGCTCAGTATGCTGCACGCAGTCACTTCCGGAGCATTGCCGGCAATTGCCGAAGCAAGATCCGGCCAACTGAAGGCGACCACGAGGAATAAAACTTTGATCACGATGCTGTCCGAACCAGCTACTTTTTGTACAAACGCTCGAAATATCCTTCATCGTCGAGCTTTTTCACGAAGCTCGAGTCGACGAATTCTTCAGGACGCGATGCTTTTGCTTTTGGGTTCTTCGGTGCCAGCTCGTCGAGAATGGTCTGAATTCCCGGCAACGTCGGGTAAGGCTTTTCCGGGACAGTTTTGAGCGCGATCTCACGATAGGTTTCTTCGAGGGCTTCACGATCGCTGGTCTGTAGATAGCGGCTGAGTATTTTTAGCACCGGTTCCTTTTCACGCTTATAAAAATGTACCGCCTCCGCCAGTGTGGCGACGACGTCGCGAACGGTTTCCGGCTGTGTTTTGATGTACGCCTTGCGCGTTAGAAGAGCGGTCAGCTCGAACGGAATATTCAATTGCGCCATGTCGATCAGCGTGTTGTAGCCCTGTTTGCGCGCGGTCAAGGTGAATGGCGGAGTAATGATCGTCGCCTGGACTTGCTTTGACTGCAAGGCAGCAAAGCGGGTGGTCTGTGTACCGATTTGGAGAATCGTTACATCCTTGTCCGGATTGAGTCCTACTTTAGCCAATGACATCCGCACGCTCACGTCGGTAGCGCTGCCGAAGCGGCTGATCGCGACCTTGCCGCCGACAAGCTGTTCCACGCGCTTCACTTCCGGAATCGAGATCAAGCTATAAGGGAAGGTATTCAAGAAGCTAGCGATGATTACCACATCGGCACCGGCGAGATTGCTTGTCACCGCCGCCGAACCGTCGGCCATGACCATAGCGACATCGCCTCCCATCATGGCTTGAAAACCCAGCGAGCCGCCCGGAGTCAAAATCAATTGCGGGTCAAGGCTGTGCTTTTTGAAAATGCCTGCTTCTTTGGCAATGATCAGTACGGCTTGATACGGGCTTGTCGCAGTATAGGCTATGTTCATTTTGCGCAATTGCGCGGAAGCGGGAAACGCCGCGAACAGCAGCACAACTGTGAGAATATGCTGGATCTTCTGATGCATTATAACCCCGCATTGCTCATCCGGATAAACTCCAGCCGGTACCAGAAAAGGGCGTATGCCATACGCCCCTACATCAACAATCAACCTTTACCAGAAACTCTTATCGAAACTCACATCTATTTTTCTGGTTCGAACTGCAAATTGTCGCGAATCAAATTGGAGAGGCCTCTGGCGATGGGCCGGCGAATTTCTTCGCCAACGTGCGCGAGCCCCCCGAGGGCGCGGCCCAGAATAGCGAAGCTCTTGGACATCTGCCAGTGCATGTCCATATCGAGAGAAATCGCCGCAATCGCGCCGGTGACATTCACGGGTAGATGCTTCCCGACCTTTTGATCGGCAATCTTGCCGATCTTTTTGAGCAGCTCGCAGTAGCGGCCGTAGACCTTAGTTTCCTGCGCGATTTCAAACAACCGCTCGGCACGCGGATCGCCCCCGGTATGAATGCCGTGGCCGATCCCGGGAATGAGCTGATTATTGGCCAGCCGCTTTTCTACGGTTTTGAGCGCGATCGCATCGAGATCGGTTTCTTTGGAATCCTTCGGCAAAGCGTCGTTCAGCATTTTCGCGCAATGCTCGGAGGAGCCTAAATGCACGCTGCCGGCGCCAAGGATCGCTGCCGCCACCGCACCTTGAATCGCTTCCGGCGCCGAATGAAACGTCATTCGCGCAGCCGCAGCTCCGGTGGTCATGCCGTGGTCGACAAGAACAATGAGCATGGCATCGATCATTCGCGCTTGCTCGGAGCTTGGCACACGCCCTTCGAGCATCAAATAGACCATCTGGGCAAAGCTAATCTTGCCGAGCAGATCTTTGTTCAAGTCATAGTCGCGCACAAAAATGCGATCGAGCTCCGCGCGCCCCATCGATGAAACGAGTTTGGGTTTATCGGCCATAGCACCTCCGGTTTTTCAGTTCCGAGTTCCAGGTTCCAAGTTTTGAGTTTAAAACTAACTCGTGGCGAAACTTGAGACCCAAAGCGTTTTCTTTGTTAGTCCAGCTTCAACAGTCGTGCGGCATTATCTCCCATGACTTTTCTCTTCGTGTCCGTACTGAGATCCTCGCGCGCGAGAATCATGTCGGTGACGCCGGGGAAGGTTGCGTCCCAATGCGGATAATCGGACGCAAAGACGACGCGGTCGGCGCCGATGGATTCGATCACCTGGCCCAAGCGAGTTTCGTCGGCTTCAAAAGAGATAAAACATTGCCGGCGAAAATATTCGCTGGGCTTTCTTTTAAGCCATGGGACTTGAAAGGGCAAAACTTCGTAGTGCTCGTCCATGCGCCAGAGCCAATACGGGAGCCAGCCGGCGCCCGATTCGAGGAATGCGACTTGTAAATCCGGATGCCGCTCCAGAGTGCCGTGGCAAATCAAGCCCAGGCTCGCGAGCATTTGCTCTACCGGGTGAGAAATCGTGTGGGTGAAAAACCACTGGCCCCGAAAGCGATCGACGCCGGCCGTCGGCAAAAACGCGCCCGAGCCCTCATGCACGAGGAGCGGGACATTGAGCTCGACAATCGCTCGGTAAAGCGGATCATAGTAGGGGTCGTCGAGATTGTGTCCTTTGATCGGATTGGGCCGGACAAAGACCCCTTTGAAGCCAAGCTCGGTGACAGCGCGTTTGGCTTCATCGATGGCCAATTTGACATCCTGCAGCGGAACGACCGCAACGCCCATCAGGCGCATGCGATCTGTCGCGCAATAATCGTACAGCCAGTTGTTGTAAGCCCGGCAGAGCGCAGCCGCATAGCTCTCTTCCTCCACCGACGGCAAGTACAACGCCGCCGACGGAAAGAGCAGACCCCGCTCGATACGATCTTTATCCATTGCGGCGAGACGTTGCTTGGGGTTGGTCGCCAGGTGACGATTCTCATTGGCCGGCGATCCATCTTCTTTTACGCGAAAGGGGGTTTCGTCGGGCCTGCGGTGATGGCGATCGCCTTCGAGGCGAAAGAGCAACTGTCCGTTGGCGACTTTTTCGATGCGCGGCGCACGGTCGCGATACGGCGCCTCTAGATACTTTTCGAAAAGATCATCGGCCTCGCGGACGTGGCCATCGACATCGATAATTCTTAGATCCGGCACTTTTATCTCCGTTCGCGTAAAACTTCTTCCACGATGGTCGGATCGACGACGCGACTTAACGGCAGTTCGGGTTTGCCTTGCTGATCGAGCACGGTTTTGACGGGCTCTGCCAATGGCCTCGCATCATCGATAATCAGCCGGCCATATAATGGCCTGCGACTCTGCGCGGGGCAGGCAAATAGCAACAGCGAAATCAGAACGGTGAAAACAACCCGCCGGCATACTCAGGTTTTCTGTATCCAGCGCCCGGAAAGATTGCAAGCGGCTGAGCGGATGCAAGCGCGTAACCCCAAGATCTCTCGCTTTGTTTCAGATGCACGCCATTCTACGCGGTGCGGAACGGACTCTTACTATGAAGGAATTTTCGATCAGAGAACAAGCCTAGACAATTTCCCCCATTCTGGAGTAAACAAAGGGCAAAACTCCGGCAATGATGACCGTTTCGCTGCTGATCTTGCATAGTCTCTTAGCCGTTGCCCTCCTCGGCGCGATTACTCATCAAACGATCGGCGCATGGGCGCCTGCGCGCAGCGGCGCCGCTGCTTCATTCGTTGCTCGGATGCGGGCGGTGCCGCCGACCTCTTACGTGAATGCCGTCATTTTACTATACGGACTGACCGCTTTTTTGGGAGCAATTATTTATCCGTCTTATCGGCTCAATGTGCGAATCGTTCTGGAGCAAATGCAGCTCCACATCCCGAACGGCGCCTTTGAGCTCAAGGAACACTTCGTTGCGCTCGGCTTGGGTATGCTGCCCGCCTACTGGTATTTTTGGCGCGCACCCCAAGTCGCCGAGTACCAGAACACTCGCGCAGTTTTGACCGCATTGCTGGCTTTTATTGTGTGGTGGGGATTCGTTGTGGGTCACATTCTTAACAACATCCGCGGCTTTGACCTATGAGCGATGCGCCGTCAACGGTCAAGTTTGTGATCGCGTTCGCGGTGGCTTACGCGGTGCTTTACGTTTTATCGGTGCAATACAACCTTGCGCTATTTACCTATCATGCCGCGACCGAGGAATTTCATTTTCTCGTGCAGCCAACGAGCGATGGACCGGCGATGTACTGGTACGGCTGGCTCACCACGTCTGCGCTCGGCGCGTTGGCGATCGCGGCTTTCGTCTCATGGTTGCCGGTCGTTTCAGCCAAACGACTTTGGCACGGCTGCGCCTGGACGGTGCCGCTGGTCATCATGATGGTTTTTGTATTTATGCTACGACGATACTTCGTCCGTTAGCCGGGCGATTGAAAGGAACGCGATGAAAGCGAGCGTTACGGGCGTGGCTTATACAATTGCCATCCTTCTGGTTTGTTCAATGACGCTATGTTCGCCGGCTTGGGCCGGAGGCAGCGACGACGAAGCACCGGACGCGCATCAGGACAACGGCCCGTCATACTTTGGCTTTGTCAAAGATCAAGCTGGTAAACCGGTGCCGGATGCGAAGGTAACTGCCGAGATCAAAGGACGTGGCTCGGTGATCACGCGCACGAACGGCGCGGGAATTTACAAACTGCCCGGCTTCGGTAAAGAAATCACAGCCAACAATGTCGCCATATCGTGCAGCAAGGAAGGCTACAAACACACCCGCAGCACCACCCGAACTGCCCCCAGCAAAACGCCTTTGTCGGCCATTGAAGTTCTTTGCACAATGCAGCGGATCGCCAAGTGAACGCGGCTCTAAGCGGCCG
>JBIOXP010000208.1:0-3740 GCA_044869705.1 Binatia bacterium
ATAGAAGATTTCATTTTCAACTTCTGCGCAGTTCAGCCATGATGCGATTGGCACCGGCAATAGTTTTCGGCAAGCGGGGTGGCAATGTATCCAGCGAATTTTGAATATCTGAAACCAAATTCGATCAGCGATGCGATTTCGCTTCTCCATCAATACGGCGACGATGCCAAGCTTCTGGCCGGCGGGCAGAGCTTGGTGCCGATGATGAAGCTCCGCGTCGCGCGGCCCAAATATCTGATCGACATCCATCGCATCGCCCATCTGAGCTACATCCGCGAAGACGGCGGCGAGATTCGAATCGGGGCTACGACCCGCCACGTGGAAATCGAGGAATCGCCGCTCATCGCCGCCAAAATACCGATGCTACGCGAGGCGGCGAGCGAGATCGGCGACCTACAGGTGCGCAATCGCGGCACCATCGGCGGCGGCCTGGTGGAAGCCGATCCGTGCGGTGATTACGGTCCGGTGGCGCTGGCGCTCAATGCTCAGATGAAATGCATCGGCCCGCGCGGCGAGCGGGTGATTCCCGCCGTGGAATTTTTTACCTTCGCTTACACCACGGCTCTGGAACCCGACGAGATTTTGACCGAGATCGTGTTCCCGCTGCCGGCAAAGGACAGCGTGGGCCTTTACGTAAAACTCGAAAAAGTCGCGGGCGACTTCGCCATCGCCAGCGCCGCGGTGCAGTTGAGTCTGAACGCGAGCGGCGCTTGCCGGGAAATCGGTGTGGGCGCCGCCGGCGGCGGCACGGTGCCGCAAAAGGGCGCGACCGTGGAAGCGCTGCTGCGCGGCACGAAAATCGATGCCGGGCTGATCGAGCAAGCCGGCCGGCTCATCGTAGAAAACGCCGAACCGATTGAAGATATGCGCGGCTCCGGCTCGTACAAACAAAAGGCGTTGAGCGCGATTTTGCGCCGGGCGCTGACAGAAGCACTGCGGCGCGCAGAGTCGGCGCGCACGGCGTGAGAACGGTTTTGGTCAAGCCGCGGCTCTGGATCGCTCTTGCGCTTTGGTTTCTCACGGTCAACGCCGCATTAGCCGCGCAAGGCGCCGGCCAACTTGCCAACGTCACGATTGCGTATACTTCCGTTTCGCCGCAGTACGCTCCGGTCTGGATCGCCAAGGAGGCGGGTTTTTTCCGCAGGAACGGCGTCAACGCACAGTTGGTCTATATGCGCGGCGGCGTGCTGGCGACCCAGGCGCTGGTGAGCAACGACGTCAACTTCATCAATGCCGGCGGCGGCGGAGTTGTCGACGCGGTTTTGGGCGGCGCGGATATTTTCATGATCGCAAGCCCGATCAACCAGGAGCCGCAGGTATTGGTCGCAAAAAAGAGATCAAAGACATTCGCCAGCTGCGCGGCAAACGGCTGGCGGTGAACAGCCTTGCCGGTCCGGCGATGCTGTCTTTGAAAATGATTCTCGGCGCCTCGGGTTTGGATCCGGAGCGCGATGTGACTTATCTGGCTACCGGTCCCTCGGCTAGCCGCTACGGCGCGCTGCAACTCGGGCACGTGGAAGCGGCGACTCTGGCGCCGCCTTTCACGTTCGCTGCGCGCAAAGCAGGCTACACTTTTTTCGAGGATTTGCCGGCCATGAAGCAAGCAGAGTTGCCCAATGCGGCGCTTGCCACCAGCCGAAAGTTTTTCGATGCCGAACCGCTGACCACGGAAATGGTGGTGAAGTCGGTGATCGAAGGAATCCATTTCTACAAGACGGAGAAACGAAAAACCCCGGGCGCGCCGACGCGCGCAAAGCAAGTCCCGCGCAGTTCATGCAGACCCGTTTCATCGAAAAATTGGACAGCAGGGATTCATTGATGGACTGTATAGGCGGTAACGCCCGGTGATTTGTCTAAACTGTCATCCTGAGCAAAGCGAAGAATCTCGGCGCAACGCCAGATTCTTCGGCTTCGCCTCAGAATGACACAATGGGCAATTGCCGAAATGTTGAAGGCAATTACGATGGAAGAACGTTGGCCATGGGAAGCGGAGGAGAGCCTTGAATCTTCCGATCCATTCGCGCACCAGCGCCATGAAGAGTCGATCAAGGAACGGTTGCCGAGGGTGGTGAAGCTCCTCCCGGTGCAGGGCACGGTGATGGGCAGCAGCAGCCCGCACCAGACCGGCGACATCGTTTGCTATGATATTCTCAAGCGTGCGCCGGTGTACGATCTCACGTCGCACTTTTCGGACATTCAGCCCCATGCGCCAGCGCGCGGCGCACACCGGCACATCAGCGCGCCGACGTTGTTTTGTCTCAGCGGCCGCGGCTGGGAGATCAACGACGGCAAAACCTATTCCTTCGGCACCTACGACATGCTTGTGGTGCCGCCGTTCACGATTCATCAGCACGGCGGCGATGAAGATGCCGGCTGTCAGATCTTCGTGCCGCAGAGCCGGCTCTTCAGCCTGATGGGTTTGACCAAGCGCGAGCAGATTAAATTTGGCGACAATCCGACCTTTCCCCGCGGCACCGAGCCGCTCCGCGACGAGCAGCGCAAGCTGATCGGTTATCGCATCAAAAAAGGCGTGCTCGGAATCAAAGACGACCTAGACGTTATGCTCGGCGCGGACCAGAAGACCGAAAGGGTTTTCCGGGCGCGCAAGGAAGCGATCTCCTGGGAGGGGCCGGTCGAGAACACTTACGATCGCTACCTCAAGCTCTTTCACGATGAAAGCGTTTTCTGCAACAACGTTACCCACGTGATCGCCTACGAAGAGCAGCCGTGGGAGTGGTGCCGGCAGGGGCGGCTCAAATGGTTCACTCATCCCGAGATCAACAGCGCGGCGCGCCGCGTCTGGCTCTACATGCAGGAGATTCCTCCGGGCAGCCGCTCGGGCAAACATCGGCACATGACCGAGGAGCAGGTGCTCGTCATCCAAGGCCGCGGCCACGATATTCATGACGGCAAGCGCTGGGACTGGGAGACCGGAGATCTGGTGAGCATTCCGGCGATGGCGGAACATCAGCATTTCAATGCCGATGCCGATCATCCGGCGCTGCTGCTGTCGTCGATGCCGAGCGTCGGCGTTGGCCTGGGACTGGGCGGCATCGAGCAATTGGAGGACGCGCCGGAATATCCGGATTCAAAGAGCGTTGAGAGCGACGGCAAAAATGGCTGAGAAACATTCCCCCGCGGAAAATCCCACCGCCGCGGAACACTATTACGACTACGAAGCGCGGTTCATCAAGCAAAAGCGCGAGCAGGAGCGGATCAATATTCTGCCCCGCGTAATCAAGCCGGCGATGTTCGCCAAGGGCGAGTTCGCCCTCGGCGATCCGCGCGTGTTCAGCCGCTACACGGTGGCGCCGCTCAGCGCGTTGACCTGCAGTTTTATCGAGCTTGGCGCCGGCGGCGAGACAGCACCACGACGTATGATTCCATCCGTCGTCGCGTATATTGTCGCGGGCAGCGGAGCATGTTTTCAGGATGGCTCGAAGGTCGAGTTTGCTGCAGGCGATATGGTCCTCATTCCTCCTTACACGACGTATCATTTCAGCGCGGATCCGAAGAGCGGCTTTCGTGCCTGGCTGCCGCAATTGAGACTCTGGCACGGCCAGGGACTTCTTTGGCGGGATTCGCTCAGAGCGCGCAAAAGCGACGACGAGGAGGATTTGGCCTCGGAAGAGGAAGTCGCCGCAATTTTTCATTCGCGCCGGCAGGCGCGCGATCCCGCTTCCGGCAAGACGCGCTACGACTGGTTCTTATCTCGGCTAAGCGATGAAAATCGCATCGAA
>JBIOXP010000209.1:0-4555 GCA_044869705.1 Binatia bacterium
GGCAGCGGAGGTGGAGAAGGTAAAAAAATACGAAAGTGGAATGATCACCGATCCGATTACCGTGGCGCCCGATCAAAAAATTTCCGAAGCTCAGGCGATTATGAACCAGTACGGGATTTCCGGATTGCCGGTTACAAAGAATGGCAAACTCGTTGGAATTCTCACCAATCGCGATTTGCGCTTCGAGAAACGTCATGATCGTCCGGTTTCCGAAGTCATGACCAAAGACAATCTAGTGACGGTAAAACCGGGCGTGGATCTCGACACCGCAAAGGAGCTTTTGCATCAACATCGCATCGAAAAGCTTTTGGTCGTGGACGATCGCCTCGAGCTCAAGGGCTTGATTACCGTCAAGGACATCGAGAAGAAGATTCAATACCCTAACGCCTCCAAGGACGAGCGCGGCCGACTGCGCGTAGGGGCTGCCGTGGGAGTCGGCGCGGATTGGGAAGAGCGGGTCGAAAGTCTCGTGCGCGCCGGAGTCGATTTGATCGCGGTCGATACGGCGCACGGGCATTCAAAAAACGTGCTTGACGTCATAAGACAGCTCCGCCGCCGCTACCCCGATCTCAATCTTGCCGGCGGCAATGTCGCGACGGACGAAGGGACGACGGCTCTGATTCATGCGGGGGTCAACGCGGTCAAAGTCGGCGTAGGACCAGGTTCCATCTGCACGACCCGCGTTGTTTCGGGAGTCGGTGTGCCGCAGATTACCGCGATCGGCAGTTGCGCCAAAGCGGCGGCGCGGCATAATATCCCGATCATTGCGGATGGGGGTATCAAGTATTCCGGCGATATCACGAAAGGGCTCGCGGCTGGCGCTGACAGCGTCATGATCGGCAGTCTGTTTGCCGGTACCGAGGAAAGCCCGGGCGAGATGATTCTCTATCAAGGACGAAGCTACAAAGCGTACCGCGGCATGGGATCGCTCGGCGCGATGGGGCAGGGAAGCCGCGATCGTTATGGTCAAGCCGACGTGAAAGACGCCAATAATCTCGTGCCGGAGGGCATCGAAGGTCAGGTGCCTTACAAAGGATCACTGTCCTTCAATATTCACCAGCTGGTTGGCGGCTTGCGAGCGGGCATGGGTTATCTCGGCTGCGCGGATATGGCGGCGCTTCATCGCAAGGCCAGATTTATGCAGGTCACCGCTGCCGCGTTGCGTGAAGGTCACGTGCACGACGTGTTCATCACTAAGGAAGCCCCCAACTATCGAGTCGAATGATTCTCGTTCTTGATTTCGGTTCCCAATACACCCAACTCATTGCCCGGCGGGTTCGCGAGTCGAAAGTCTATTGCGAGATCCATCCCTTCAACATTGAGCCGGAAAAAATTCGTCAACTCCAGCCACAGGGAATTATTTTGTCCGGCGGACCGGCGAGTGTCTACCAGCAAGACGCCCCGAGAGTTCGCCAAGATATTTTTGAAGTGCCGGTGCCGTTTCTCGGCATTTGTTATGGCATGGGTATCGTCAATTTGGCTTTCGGCGGAGAGGCCGGCCGCGCGGAACGGCGTGAATATGGGCCCGCTGATCTCGTCGTTGACGATAACACCGACCTATTTTACGGATTCTCCACAAACGAACTGACTCGAGTATGGATGAGCCACGGCGACAAAATGACGACGTTGGCAGAAGGCTGGAGTGTGCTCGCGCACAGCGGCAACTCGCCTATCGCTGCATTTGCCAACCCGAGCCGGCGCTATTTCGGCGTGCAGTTTCATCCGGAAGTCGTGCATACAGTGCGCGGGCGGCAAATCCTCGATAACTTTGTTTTCCGGGTTTGCGGCTGCCGGCAGGACTGGACGATGGAGCACTTCATCGAGAGCTCGCTGAGGAAAATTCGCGACCAAGTCGGCGCTGGGCGCGTATTATGCGCGCTGAGCGGCGGCGTCGATTCCGCTGTCGCAGCGACATTGGTTTATCGCGCGATCGGCGAACGACTGGTCTGTGTTTTCGTCAACAACGGGCTGCTGCGGGAAAATGAGGCCGAGCGGGTCTGCGGCTTGTTTGTTGAGCGATTTGGCCGGAGTTTTCGCTATGTCGATGCCAGCGAGGAGTTTTTGGGCGCACTGCGCGGTGTCGAGGATCCAGAGATCAAACGCAAGCGTATCGGCAACAAGTTCATCGAAGTCTTCGAGCAGGAAGCGCGAATGCTTGGGGAGATCGCGTTTTTAGCGCAAGGGACACTCTATCCTGACGTGATTGAATCGGTTTCCGTGCTCGGCCCATCGGCCACGATCAAGTCGCATCACAATGTCGGCGGCCTCCCCACAGAAATGAAGTTCAAGCTCATCGAGCCGCTTCGAGAGCTCTTCAAGGATGAAGTCAGAATTGTCGGTAAAGAGCTTGGTTTACCACCAGAAATTCTTCACCGTCAGCCTTTTCCCGGTCCCGGACTAGCGATCCGCGTTTTGGGCGAAGTGAGCGATGAGCGGCTAAAGATCTTGCGCGCTGCGGATGTGATTGTCCTGGACGAGATCCGCGCCGCTGGATTGTACGAGAAGCTCTGGCAGTCCTTTGCCGTGTTGCTGCCGATCAAAACAGTGGGTGTGGTCGGGGATGAACGCAGTTACGAAAACGTGATCGCGATTCGGGCGGTGGAGAGCCAGGACGGCATGACCGCCGACTGGGTGCCCTTACCTTATGAACTCTTGGGAAAGGTTTCGAACCGGATCCTGAACGAGGTGCGGGGCGTCAATCGCGTCGTTTACGATATTTCCTCAAAACCTCCGGCGACAATCGAGTGGGAATAGATCTTGGTCTTGCGACCGTTGAGTTGTGGACCGGGTACTCACTCGATCGGCGGTAACGGTTTTCCATGAGCCGAAAAGACCAGGAAGTCATCAGAGCCGAGGAGTGGGGTTCGACGCCGGGCGCGCCTGAAGTCGTGCGCTTTCTCGAAGGACCGCAAAAGCGCAGCATCGAGTTTGTCCGCGCCGTCAAGATTTTCTGCGAGTTTATGCGCGGTTTTCGCGCGCTTCATTTCGTCGGGCCTTGCGTGACCGTGTTCGGCTCGGCGCGCTTCACCGAACGGCATCCCTACTACAAAGTTGCCCATGAATGCGGGATGGAACTCGCGAAAGCCGGTTTTACGGTAATGACCGGCGGCGGGCCGGGGATCATGGAAGCGGCCAATCGCGGCGCCAAGGAAATCGGCGGGCGCTCCATCGGCTGCAATATCGAGCTACCGCAAGAGCAAAAGCCCAATTCTTACCTCGATCAGTGGGTCACCTTTCGTCATTTTTTCGTCCGTAAAGTGATGCTGGTCAAATATTCATATGCATTCATTGCCTTACCCGGCGGATTTGGGACTTTGGATGAGATTTTCGAGACCGCAACTTTGATCCAGACCGCGAAGATCAGCAGATTTCCGCTCGTTTTGATGGTCAGCGAATTTTGGCATCCGTTGCTCGAGTTCCTGTCGCAACATCTGGTCAGAGAGAAAACCATAGATCAGGCTGACGTAGATCGCTTGATCGTCACGGATTCGCCTCGCGAGGCGGTAGCACTCATTACTGCGGTGGCGATGGGACAATTCGGCTTATCCTACGGTTCGCACATCAAGCGCCGGTGGTATTTGGGGGAACGTCATCGGTCTCAAGCTTCGTTGTCATCGAGCCCTTCAGGACGATGATTCAAATCGCCCAGGTGCTGCTGTTCGACCGTCATAACCGCTTGCTCATTTATCTCCGCGACGACAAAGCAGACATTCCTTTCCCGAACCACTGGGATCTTTTCGGCGGCCATCTAGAGCCGGGCGAGACCCCCGAGGAGGCGCTGGTGCGCGAAGTGAAAGAGGAGTTAGGGATCGAGCTTGCCAGCTGGCAATTTGTCCGTTGCTATGAATGCCTGCAAGGAGACGTTTACCCGAACAGAAAATATATTTACCGAGCGCGAATCGATAAGACGGTTGACGAACTGGCGCTTCACGAAGGGCAAAGACTCGCGAGTATCGAGCCTGACCAATGTCCTGATTTCAGGTTTGCGAATATTCTCGCCACAATCCTGAAGGATTTCATTGCCGCGGGTGGTTGGCCGCGAACTGTGGATAACTTTGGCGGAAAATCTAGCGACAAATAATTGTCGAGTCATCACCTTTGTGCTAATTCAGTAGCAACTCTGATGCAACATTCTCGCTTCGTTCATCTTCACTGCCATACCGAATACAGCCTGCTGGATGGTGCCAACAAAGTCGACAAGCTGTTTGAGCGGATCAAAGCGCTGAAGCAGCCGGCGGTCGCGATGACCGATCATGGAAACATGTTCGGCGCGGTAGAATTTTATCGCGAGGCAGTAGGCCACGGGATCAAGCCGATCATCGGGTGTGAGATTTACGTCGCGCCGACCAGCCGGTTCGAAAAAAAGGGCGTCGACAAAGGGCCCAAGGAGTACAACAACCATCTCATTTTGCTGGCGATGAACCGCGAAGGTTATCGCAATCTCTGCAGGCTCGTGTCGCTCGGCTACATGGAAGGGTTCCATTACAAGCCGCGCATCGACAAAGAGCTCCTCAAGGAATTCAACGGCGGGTTGATCGCGCTCAGCGCCTGTTTG
>JBIOXP010000210.1:0-5527 GCA_044869705.1 Binatia bacterium
GAGCGTCTTGCCCCGCCAGTCGCCTAGCTCTTTGATTCTCGCGTCAATCAGCTGAGAAGGCGAGTTGTTTTTCTGTGACCCGTTCTTCTTCATCCTCATTCTCGTTTGGGACAGTGCTAGCCACCAGACTATTAACTTGCGGCCTCATAAGCGCACGGGCGGTTGGCAGCATCGGCGCATTCGGTGTTACGCGGCCCGTGTCCTATAGAGCACATGGCGCCGAAGTAAATGGCCTTCGGGGATTCCTGGATGATCGAAATCGTCGTTTGGGTTGCGGACCATTCCGATACGTTCCATGACTCGCCTCGATCGGAGGGTTGCCGGGACTGTGAACGAAACAATTTCGGGCAGAGCAAGTCTCTCAAGTCCGAAGGTTAACGCGGCGGCCGCGCCTTCACTGGCGTATCCATGGCCCCAGAATTCCACGGCAAGTCGCCAACCCACCTCTGTGCACGGTGTAAAATGCGCTTCGAAAAGCGGTTTGACAAGGCCAATGAAACCAGCAAACGGCGTCACGGCAGAAACTTCCACGGCCCACAAGCCCCAACCGTACTGTTCAATGTGAGCTTCGATGCGATCGGCCATCGTGTCGCTCTCTTTTTTTGAGAGGAGCGCCGGAAAATGCTCCATGACTTGCGCGTCTGCATTGAGCTTGGCGAAAGGAACTCGATCAGCCGCCACCCATTGCCTCAGGAGGAGTCGACTCGTTCGGAGTTCGATAGGCATCAGTGGTTTTGATTGTCCCAGTAGAGTGACTGTCTAACGTGACGCCGCTGAGCCGCTATAAAAGAAACATCATCTATTGCCGAAACCATTTGTCTCTAGCTAGTCGCCACTAGCAGTTCCTCTGAATTGTTCGGCGGACGAAGGCCATCTGTCCTGCCCGCAAAATAGCGTTGGGCAAGCATGGCTGCCGATACGTGCTGAGCCTCTCGGAAGCCAGCGTCGCGGGCCAGCGCCAACATCTCCGTCGGCGTGAGAAAGCTGATGAAGGGCGTGCCGCTGGCGCGCGCCCCCTCTATCGCTCGCTCAACTCCGGGACGCGCCTCGGGATCCAGCAGCTCGATTGGGAGCATGAAGGACATAACGAGCGTGGACCCTGGAGCGAGCGCTGCAGCCTGGTGCAGCGTCGCTGTGATCGCGTCTCTTGTCAGATACATGCTAACACCCACGGAAGCCACGACCGCCGCGCGCTCCAAGTCAAAGCCCGATGCTGCCAGTCGCTCGCGCCATGGGTCGCCTGCCTCGAAGTCCACTGGCACGAAGCGCAGGAACGACGGGACACCGAATCCGAGATCGACGAGGCGCTGGCGCTTCCATTCCTGCGGGCCGGGCTGATCAATCTCGAACACGACCAGACGGGAAGCAAGTTCCGGACGGCGCTGGGCAAACGTGTCCAGACCCGCTCCAAGGATGACGTACTGCCCCACGCCACGGGCAGCTTGTTCCGCGACGAAAGCTTCGACGAAGCGGGCGCGAGCCAAAATCGATGCGCGGAAGGGCCGCGTGAACGGGCTCATGTCTGGACGACTGCGCCATCCATCATCGGGAGCCGCCAACATAAGGCCAACTTTGTCTTCGAACACGTGCGGCGGCGAATCTACTTCAAGGTGGAGCGCCCGCCACAAGGCGGTCCGTACCGCCGTATTCTCTGGCGCTGCCATTTGTCTGCTAGACATATGCGCCGGTATCTCGCTCAAGCCGGTCAAGAGTCTTCATGTCTTCTTCGCTTCGAAAAATGCGGCTTGAGATCCATTGCCGCGCTCCTCATACAGCTTAACGTTTGCACCGGGAGGCGCTTCACCGCCAACCGTGCTCGCGAAACTGGATGGCCCCAATATCCACTTTGGGGCAGGTCACGATTGCTGCATATCGGAGTGCCAGGACTGACAGCCGGCACCACCCGGAATCCCAACAGCGGTAATGGATTCGCTGCATACTCCGCCGCAAGCTCGCGATCGAAAACAGCGGACGCAGCACAAGGGATGAGAAAATCCCCCGGGCAATGGAGTCGAACTCCTGATGAAAGTCCGAGTTCGTCGTCGCTTCCGCGAGGGAGCCGGAAATATGTATTCCATAGGTGCCTAACGCATTCGCGATAGGCGAGGAACAGGTCAGGCACGTCGCGCATATCGGTGAAAAGCAGACTAACCTATGCTGCTGAGCCGCGACAGTAAAAGAGATTCATTCACCGCGAAGGCTCGCAGTCGGCTCAAGCGGCGCGGCAGGCCTTCGTTGTGTCACTTCGCTTTGAGTCCGTCACGAAACGCGATGGATTCCAATTCGACCCGGACAGCCTCCTCGATTGGAATCACCGGGCGCGCCTCGAAGACAAACGCGGGCAGCAGCGAGCAGAACTTGTGGACCGCTGCGGGATCATCGCAATCCAGCATCATATACCCACCCCAATCACCCACTCGGATCACGAACAACTCGATCTTGAAGTTGGCGGGCGCCTTCCACTGAGTGAAAACTTCCAGTATCCGCTTCTGGGCATTCTCGTATTCCATCGGTGAACCTTGCGGGCGTTCGGACCAAGTGATCATGTATTTCATTAGTAGTCTCCTTTATTGCGTTGATGGAACAGGCTCATAACATCGCCCGCATACGCTCTGCAATCTAACGCTGGCGATGACTCGCACGCGGCTTAGCCACCGTCTCAAATCTGTACTACAGACCGGAGTCGCGTGTCCGGTCCATCGCGTTGTCATACTGCTACCGATTCCCTTTTCATTGAGCTACCAAGGAGGCGACAAAAAAGTCTCACAGAATCCTCGGGGATCGAACATGAAACGTAAAACGGATCCGAGGGGAAATCGTACCAGCTGAGTACACAGTCCTTTCCCCAAAAAACCAGCAATTCGTTGCAGATCTCCGGGCCAGCGAGACTGCTACTCATTGTGCTCAAAGTCGAGAAAGTTTTCGGGTCCAGCGGCACTCTGTATCGCATCGAATCAGAAGACCGAAGAAATAGGAAACGTCGTCCCGGCTTGTGTTCGACCAAGAACGGTTGCAGCAGCAGCAAAACAGAATCAGCGAGCGATGTCCCTTCGAGTAGTGCGAAGCAACCCGAAGGGAATCTTACCGATGGAAGCTCTGCGAAGAACTTTGAATAATCCTGCGGGGGATCGATCACCCAATAAGGCGATTTTGCCCAAGGAAGTGCGTCAGCCATGTTAAAGCCACCACAGAGATTCAAATAGCCGTATAACGGGCGGCGCTCACTCGCAACGCCGTGATGCACTGGCCGCCGTCGGCGGCAGCGCCAAGATTAGACGGCATCAGCAAGGCGTAACAACGTCATTGGATAGCCCCTTCTTGTATGAACATCGCATCTAAGCGTAAGCAGGCCGATGCGCCCGCAGGAAGGACCGTATTTGGCGGACCGCCAGGGGAATCCGCTCCTTGGGCTCCTTCCACGGGAACATGCTCACTTCGGCCTTCGGCGCGAGCATCGCGGCCTCCATCGCAACGGCGTACGGATGCGCCGGGATATCGTCCGGCAGGATCAGGACGGGCGTCTGGCACTTACGCACGAAATCGCGCGTCACGGTGTAGACGAAGTCGGGGTTGGTCCGGTACATCTTGGTCAAAAATTTTTCGACCATCTCCATCGTGATCTCGGGCCGGCGCTCGATCAGCTCCGGAGCCCAGCCGGTCATGCCGCTGTCGTACATGACACTGGGCATCTCTGGCCGAAACCCGACGGGCTGCGCCAACACGGCGGCGACAACCCGGTCGGGTGCCCTCTTCAACAGGTTCCAGATGAAGGGGCCACCAATGCAGAAACCCAGCGCCATGAACTTGTCGATGCCCAGGTGATCCATCACACCGAGCTGATCATCGGCAAATGAATCCCACGGCCGGTCGATTTCAAGCGGACCGGAGGACTGGCCGCGATTTCCGTTGCGCAGGTCCGACGCGATGCAACGGTACTCTCCCGTGAATTCCTCGACAGGATTAAAAGGAGCGGTGGTCAAGCCGGATATCGACGAGTTCAGTCCCCCACCGGCGATGAGCAACAACGGGAACCCGGAACCGACCTCCTGATAGCGGATGCGAACGGGACCCTTTTCGTAGAAGGACATGGCCACGCCTCCCTGCCCAGTCTGCTGAGCAAATGCGCGTGGCGCTGCGGCCATTACGGTTGCCGCGGCGCCTGCTTTCAGTATTTTGCGTCTGATCGGATCAACCATCGGCGCCCTCCTGCTTGCGGCCGTCTGACGTTGTGGCTGACCGGGCAAGGGCCAACGAGCGCAGCGAGCGGGTCCGAAGATCCGTTTTAAGCCGATTGTTAGCCAAAGCCGAGGGCACCACGGTTCTACAACTTACGAGAGGGAACGACGATGTCGAATACCGCCTACACAACCTTACCGAAACGCCCATCCGCCTAACGCCAGGGATGTGCGGCGGCTATCAAGATATTCCTCACCGGGCAGTCGACCGCACAATCCAATGGTTCGGCGGCCCTCATTCTATGAGCTTCTCGATGGTCTTCTCGTTACACTGTTAACTCGTTCTCGGATTTTATATCCACGGCATTCTGTAAAATCCGTTCAAACATCGCCGCCGCGGTGGCGCTAACGACAGAGCCGAAGGTGATGAGGATGCCGATAAAAACCCCGCCTGCACGATCATCACTATTGCCCAACATAATGAAAAGCTCTCCTAGCGCAACAAAACCGATAATGCCTAACGCACATAATTTTATGGTCCGCAGAGATTTCACGGTCGCCTGCGAGAATGCCTTATTCACTCTGATGTATTCCAACACCTTGAATGCCTGGTAGAGGGCGGCGAAAAATGGAATGGACGCTAAATACGCATACGCCAAAAAAGGATCTTTGAAATAGATCTCAAAGAGCGTGGCGTGCGAGTTTCTGCCTTCGAGGTGCGGTTCCCAAAGCATGAGAGCGAGAGCGCCAATGCCGATGAGCACAATGACTGCCTGGAGAAATATCGTTGGAACGACGAGTGACCGCATTTTCATTTAATGGCCGCCGAACGAAACGGCTGAGTTCAGCAGCAGGGCGGGCTGCAAAGACTCTTGCCTCGAATAGCGGTCATGCGGCCCCGTCTGCTGAAATGGCTGGTTCGGCCTGTTCGTGGTTAGTCGACCATCACCGACTAGGTCGTACTCCGGCCGTCAAGCACGCGTAGGACAACCTTGCCGCGGACAGGCTTGTGCTGATACGCCTGCCGCGCCTCGGCGAGCGGGAACACGGCGCCAACGACCGGGCGCAGCGTGCCCCCGTCGATCAGCCGTGCGATCTCCGCCAGCTGCGTCCGGCTCGGCTCCACGATGAAGTACGCGGCACGGATCCGCTCGTCGGTCGTCTGTTCCCCTGAAGCGGCGACGGTGACCAGCTTTCCGCCGGGCTTGAGCACGCCCCAGGATCGCTCCAGCGTCTCCCCGCCGACCGTGTCGAAGACCACGTCCACATCCCGGGCCACGTCCTCGAACCGCTGCGCCCGGTAGTCGATCACCTCGTCGGCCCCGTGACTGCGCACGAACTCGATATTGTCT
>JBIOXP010000211.1:0-3595 GCA_044869705.1 Binatia bacterium
ACATTCTGGCCTTTGAAGTGTCCGACGAGGCACTGGAAGCGGCTGCGGGCAGCGAGCAGGTGAACTACACCCTTGGCGCTTGCACCGGCCTCTCGGTCTGCCCAGGCTGAGGATTGTGAGATAGGCCTCTCGAAGGCCATCGATGACGAGGCGCCGGATCTTTATTCGGCGCCTTGTTGTTTTTAGGCTGTAGCCATCACCGCGGCGCTTTCCTGAAGGATGGGCGTCAGCGGCATGGAATTTATCGGCGGTGCTGAACCTGCGGCCTTCAAAATCCGCGCGGGTAGCGCATAATGGCCGTCTTGCGCGAGCCAAGTATCTGGAGTGCCCATGGACCGCAGATCGCTGATGAAGACCGCCCTCCTCATGCTCGCGGGAGGGCCGCCGGCACTCAAGAACATACTGCAGATTTCAGTGGCACATGCGCGCGAGCCGGCCACCTGGCGGCATGGTCTGTCGAAACTTTCCAAGCTGAAGTATTCCGCAGGATTCAAATATTTCGACTACGTGAACCCGAAGGCCCCGAAAGGCGGTACCGCATCGCAAATCGCGCTCGGAGGTTTTGACAACTTCAATCTCGTCGTCGGAGGCGCGAAGGGCACTTTGGTCAGTGGCATTGAATATCTGTACGACACTCTCATGGTGTCGGCACTCGACGAAGTAGCAAGCAGCTATGGTCTCCTCGCCGAAGCTGTCACCCATCCGGATGATTTTTCTTCGACGACATTCCGATTGCGCTCCAATGCAAAATGGAATGACGGCAAGCTGGTCACGCCCGAGGACGTCGTATTCTCATTTGACGCCTTCAAGAAATTCAGCCCACAGGCTGCTGCGATCTACCGGCAGGTCACGAAAGCGGAAAAAACCGGCGAACATGAAGTCACTTTTCATTTCGACGGCACTGGAAATCACGAATTGCCGCAAGTCGTCGGGCAACTCACGATTCTGCCGAAGCACTGGTGGGACGGGACCGACGGTGAGGGCAAGAAACGCTCGATCGGCGAGACAACGCTCGAACCGCCGCTCGGCAGCGGCCCCTACCGTATCAAGGAATTTTCCGCCGGTCGCAACATCACTTACGAACGCGTTCAGGATTATTGGGGCAAAAATCTTAACGTCAATACCGGCCGCGATAACTTCGATAATTTGCGGTACGAATATTTTCGTGATGCGACGATTGCTATCGAAGCATTCAAGGGAGATCTCGTCGATTGGCGTACGGAAAACAGCGCCAAAAACTGGGCGACGGCCTACGACTTTTCGGCCGTTACAGAAAAGCGCGTTATCCTCGAGGAATTTCCCATCAATAACATCGGCCTGATGCAGGCCTTCGCGTTCAATCTGCGCCGCGACAAGTTCAAAGATCCGCGGATACGCCTCGCGTTCAACTACGCTTTCGATTTCGAAGAAATGAATAAAAAGATTTTCTTCGGGCAGTACATGCGAACCTCGAGTTACTTCGAAGGGATATCCGAGTTGTCGGCAACCGGCCTTCCGGAAGGACGTGAACTTCAACTGCTCGAGGGTGTCCGCGACAAGGTGCCGCCGGAAGTATTCACCACCCCCTACAAAAATCCGGTCAACGGCAATCCAACAGCGGTCCGTAACAACCTCCGTGAGGCGCTGCGTCTTTTCAAGGAAGCAGGCTACGAAGTCCGCAACCAGCAAATCGTCAATGCAAAGACCGGCGCTCCGTTCGAGGTCGAGCTACTGACGAACGCGCCGCTGTTTGAACGCGTCTACCTTTTCTACAAGCCTTCGCTCGAAAAGGTCGGCATTACTGTCGCGGTGCGCACTGTCGATCAGGCGCAGTATGAGAATAGGCTGCGCTCCTGGGACTTTGACATCATTACATTCGGGTGGGGACAATCCCTTATGCCCGGCAACGAGCAGCGCGGGTACTGGGGCTCAGCCGCGGCCGATCAGGTCGGGTCGGACAATGTCATGGGCATCAAGAATCCGGCCGTCGACGCGATGATCGAGAAACTCATCTACGCGAAGACGCGGGAGGAGCTCGTGGCTTCCGCCAGGGCGCTTGATCGAGTCTTGTTGTGGAACCATTACGTTGTGCCGCAGTGGAGCTACTCGAAACTGCGAACCGCACGATGGAACAGGTTCAGTCACCCGGAGACGATGCCGAAATACGGAATGTCCGCGTTCCCGACCGTGTGGTGGTGGGACGCCGAAAAGGCAACCAAGACCGGCGGCAAAAGACCTCTATAGCGCTGCCTTAGCGCCGGCGACTCCGGACGATCTGATTCAGGTCGGCTCTGAGCGCGCAGACGTCGTTTTTGATGATCGCCCGAGCTGCGACTGCATTTCCCGCCGGATGAACTCGCGATAGTTCGGCGGCTCAAAGTCAAGCAACGTCCCGCCCGAGGCAAAGTGCTGGATGAACACCATGCCGATCGCATAGGTCGCGGCCACGGCCAGCGCAGGCGTTGCAAGCGCTCCGACCGCCGTCCCGGCGATCGGGATGCTCTTCACGACGCTTGCCATTCCGATACCCGTACTTACGGGAATGATGGTGCCGAATAGGCCGGCGATCAAAGCTTTCCCCCGATTTTCCGAGAAAGGCACGTCGTAAACCCGCGAGATCAGCCGAAGCATCTGAATCTGCACTGCGGCGACGGCGGCCAAGTCGACGAACGGAATCGGAAGCAAACCTGCGACACCGGACCAGAATGAAAATCGTTCGACCACCTTTGTCGCGCGAGACCGCCGATCATTGGCGGAGGCATCAGCAATCGCACCTGCTTTTACGCCGGCTGACGAAGCTTTCACTGAATCGGCGGTAGCAGCGCGGGATGCGCGAGGCGACTCCGTGGCCGGTTTCTTTGCAGTCGGTCGAATTGCCTTCGGAAGCTTCTTTTTGTTCATCACTCACGCCGCTGCTTGCAGGCCGGTCAAATCGTCAATCTCGGCCGCGATTGCGGCGATCTCACGCGCCGCCGCTCCCGATGGCTCTATCAGCGTCGGCGTGGCACCCCATAGCGCGGCTTCGGCATAGATGACCCGGTTATTCATTTCAGTATTGAGCACCGGGAAGCCGGCCTCAGTCAATTCCGCACGTACGTGCTTAGCGATAACCGAATCTCTTGTCGTTTGCGTGAGAAGACAGCGATAAAGGGGACGTCGGGTTCCCGACGCTTCGATCAACGAATTGAGCGTATCGAGCATACGATCAATGTCGAGCGGCGATGCCTTGACCGGCACGAGAAGAAAATCTGCAGCGGCGATGCAGGCCAACGTCGCCTCGGAGCGGAACCCTGCGGTGTCGATCACGACCTGGCGTCCGGTGCCGGCAATTTTCCGGGCCGTTTTCCACGCATCCACTGAGGAATCTTCGACGATTTCCACGCCGCCGAGGGCGCGTTCGCGCGCTGCCAAACGGGCTATCGAGCGCTGCGGATCGGCGTCAATAACCGCGGGATTGCGACCCGTAAGCTGCCAATGAATCGCGAGGCAACTTGCCACCGTGCTCTTACCACTACCGCCTTTCATCGTTGCAACCGTGATGATCTGCCTCATGGTTCCCTTGCTCCTTGCGAGCGTCTGGCGAATCGGTTGCAAACAATGCTAACGGATTTTTGCC
>JBIOXP010000212.1:0-4222 GCA_044869705.1 Binatia bacterium
CCGCCTAGAACCAAACCGAGCAGCAGCGGCGGCCGTTGCCAGTTGAATTTGAGCATCAGCCAGCCGATGGCGCCGAAGATGATCACGAGCAGCATATCGCCGAAGCTATTCTTTTCCGCGAAGCCACCGAGGTAGACAAGAAAAAGCAAAAACGGGATCAAATAGGTCCCTTTGACGAATGTGACCTTGGCCATCTGGTTGAGAAAAAGGAAACAGATCGCCACCGTGATGATATTAGTGACCACGATGATCCAGACAAAAGAAAAAGTCAGATTGAGGTACTTCGCCGGGTTCAGCAAATCCGGTCCGGGCACGATGCCTTGAATCACGAATGCGCCGAGAAGGATTGCCATGGAGACGCTGCCAGGCACGCCGAAGGCGAGAGTCGGAATCAGTGAGCCGCCTTCCTTCGAATTATTCGCCGCTCCCGGACCGAGCACGCCTTCCACCGCGCCTTTGCCGAACCGCTCCTTGCCGGGCGAGCTTTGTACCGCATGCGCGTAAGCGAGCCACTGCGCCGGGCCGCCACCCATCCCCGGTATGAGTCCGATGTAGGCGCCGATGCCGCTGCAGCGCAGTACCAGCTTCCAGTGGCGAAAGGTGTCCTTCACGCCTTCCATGACGCCGCTGAGCTTGGAGGGAACGCGATCATGCGCGATGCTCGTGCCTTGAACGGCAAGATCGATGATCTCCGGAATCGCGAACAGGCCGATCGTGACGGCGATTAGCGAAACGCCATCCCAGAGAAACAGCGAATTATCCTGACCGAGGACGCCTTCGAGCGTGAAACGCGGCACGCTTTCTATCGGATCGAGCCCGACCATCGCCAGGACTAACCCAAGACCGCCGGCCAGTAATCCCTTCGGGACATTCTCGCCGCTCAGCGAGGCGACAAAAGTAATGCCGAGCATAGCCAGCATGAAAAATTCCGCCGAGCCGATCGACAGCACGAGAGGACTCACGATCGGAATCGCCAGCGCGAGAATGAATGCGCCAAAGACTGCGCCGACGAGCGAGCTCATGAGAGCTGCGCCGAGGGCGCGGCCCGCCTCTCCTCTCTTCGCCATCGGATGCCCGTCGACGATGGTCGCCGCGCAAATGCCTTCGCCGGGGACGCCGAAGAGCACGGAGGTGATGTCTCCTGTTGTCGCAGTGACGGCGTTGGAGCCCAAAAGAAATGCGAACGCCGTGGTGGGATCCATTTTGTAGATGAACGGCAGCATCAGCGCGAGTGTGGTTGCGCCGCCTAGCCCGGGTAGAATACCCACCGCAAAGCCGATCGCCATCCCGAGCATCATGTAGAGAAACGTTTCGGTTCCGTGCGCGGTAAAATAAGGCAGGATGTCGATCAGTCCTTGGTTGAATGCATGCAGATATTCCAGCATAGCGCCTCCGTCGACCGCTTATCCTAGAGAATGAGCTTCCTCTTTGATGAGAGAGATTCGAGCAAGTTGTTTGAATTTCCCGGTCGATTTGCGCGGGAGAACTTTTTTGGCGTTCTCGTTCTTCACAATTATGGCCCGCGAGTTTTTCACCATGAGGCACGCTCGTCGGGAAAATCTTTAGCCTCCCCGATCGCTGTCACTGTGTGCGGCCATTCAGACGCCCAAGCGCTATGCCCGTCGGCGCGGGGCCTGAGCCAGACTTTGCTCCCCTCCTCAATGGGATTGTGACGCTCGCCGTAAATCATAATCGGCCCTTGCCCGTTGACCTCGACCCGGTATTCGATTCGTTCGCCGACAAACAGCGCGGTCTCGGTTCTGCCGCCGATCGTTCCAGAAGGCACTTCAGCGCCCCGGGCCGGGAGAATTTCGACATCCTCTGGACGAACCGCTATGCAGACCGATTGTCCGGACGGGATCCGATCTGCGTCGTAACTGCGTCCGAAGACAACGCAATCCCTCGCGCCGTCGAGAGCGATCGCCATCTGACCCGCCGGGTTGCTGCTCTGCACCTTGCCCCTGAAGAGCACGGTCCTGCCGAGAAAATCCCGCACGAACTCATTGGCGGGCTCTTCGTAGAGCAGACGCGGGGTGTCCTGCTGCTGCACCACGCCGGAGCTCATCACCGCAATGCGATTCGACAAGCTGAGCGCTTCGACTTGGTCGTGGGTCACGAACAGCACTGCGATTTTGAGCCGCTTTTGGAGCAGCTTCAGTTCGATGCGCATTTGCTCGCGGAGCTTGGCGTCGAGGTTGCTGAACGGCTCGTCCAAGAGCAGCACGCGCGGATCGCCTACCAGGGCCCGCGCTAACGCGACTCTTTGCTGCTGGCCCCCGCTCAGAAGAGGCGCCGGCCGCTCTTCGAATCCAGCCATGCCCACCAGCTCGAGCGCGCGTCTGACGCGGTCCCTGATTTCCCGCCGGGGAAATTTGTGGGAACGCAGAGGGAATGCCACGTTCTGCTCGACCGTCATGTGCGGCCAAATAGCGTAGGATTGAAAAACCATTCCGAGTTTGCGCTTATCGGGAGGTACAAAGAGGCGGCTCGAGGTCATAACGACAGGCCGCTCGCCGAAGAAGATGTCGCCGAGGTCCGGAAACTCCAAGCCCGCCACCATGCGCAAGGTCGTTGTTTTCCCGCAGCCGCTCGGCCCTAATAAGCTGACAATCTCCCCGTGGTAGACATAGAGGCTCAGGTCCTTTACGGCCGGCTGCGCGCCTCCGGAATAAGTTTTCCACAGACCGACAAGGCGCATCGCCGGTTGGGCTTTGCCGTCTGAAAGCGGTTCAGTGCGTTTATCCGCGGTTAAACGATAATTCTTCATGCCATCAAACAATCTCACCGCCTCTGAGCACGCGCATGGGTTGGGCTCAGGTGGTGTTCGTGTTGGACTGCGAGGCGCAAGCCGAAGGCGCGTGCGCCGCTCGCGATACCAACCGTGAGCACGATCAAAAAAATGCTGATGATGCTTGCCTCCTCGCGCATGGCAATTTCGGGTGAGGCGAACTCGAGCGCCAGGATCGATAGCGTTCGGGTGCTACGGTCTGCCAGCAGAATAATGCTGCTGGTGGTATTTGCCGCGATCACAAAGCTATGGACGGCGATCAGGATCCAGGTGGGCATAAGCAGCGGCACCCAGATACGAAAATACGTGCGCAACCATCCAGCGCCCGAGATCCTGGCTTGCTCCTCCATCTCTTTGCCGACTTGCAGGAACATGCCTTTGAAGATATTGGTGCCCGTGGTTTTCCCTTGCAGAATGACGACGAGCACCAACGCATAGATTGTCCCATAGAGAAATTGCAGCGGCCGAAATCCGCTCCCCGGCGGGAAGTCACCCAAGAATAGCCATAACAAGCCTAATCCGGAGAGCATGCCGGGAATCGCCGCCGCTCCCCAAATGATGTAGTCCAACGCCGCGCGCCCAGCCCAGCGCGTCTGGACCATGATGTAGGCCAAAATCGAGAAGAGCAGCGGACCGACAACTGCCGACGTCGTTGCCAGGATGAGCGTGGTCCTGAGAGCATCGAGGAAGACATTGTCCGTGAGCACCAGTCTCCAGTGCTCAAATGTGAAGACCGGATGGATATTGAAAAAGCCACTGCGCGTCATAAAGCTACCAAGCACGAGAACGAGGGCTGGAAACAATGTCAGGACGAGGATCAAGCCGCTGATCAAACCGAAGATCGGCCAGCGCCACTTACCCAGTTGGATAAGGCCCGGCTTAAAACCGGCTGTGATCGTCGTGTACTGCCGCCGTCCCAGAATCCAGCGCTGCATGGGTATGATGAGAGCCACCACTAGGAGCGTGATGCTCGCCAATGCGGTAGCCTGACCGTAGAGAGGCGGCTCCTTTCGCACCAGATCGAAAATCATCGTGGAGTAAACGAAAAACCCGAATGGCACGCCTAACAGTTGCTCGATCTCGAAGGACTGAAAAATTCGCAGGAGCTGGAGAGCAAAGACCAGCACCATCGGAGCGGCCATCAGGGGAAGCGTCACGCGGATCATGGCGCGCAGGTCGGACGCGCCGCTGACTCTCGCCGCCTCTTCCATGCTGGCGTCCATATTCCGAAAGGCCGGAGTCAGAAGCATGACCTTGAGCGCAACACCGTTCGCCATCAGGTGAGCCCAGAGAATCCCGGCGACGCTAAAGATGTTCAGTGGGCTTTCTTTCATTGCCGGAAAAACTTTCTGAAGTCCGATATTGATGAAGCCCAGCTGTGGATCCAGAAGCATGATCCACGCGATGGTTACCGAGATCCCGGGAATCATGTAG
>JBIOXP010000213.1:0-7648 GCA_044869705.1 Binatia bacterium
TGGGATGAGAAACCGTGCTCGGTTCTTAAAAAACCGTAAACCACCCAGGGTTGCCGGCCTACTTCCGCTGTGATCCATCCGGCCGTATTGGCGATGAAAGGGAAAGGAAAGCTCAACATGAGGGTCCATAACATCCAATGGGCAGTGAAGAGCTTTTTTCTCGATAATAGAAATCCCGCGACTCCGGTGATCGCAATGAAAATGGTCCCGAGCCCGACCATGATATGATAACAATAATAAAGGAGCGGAATGTTATCGGGCCAACGGTCACGCGGGAATTCGTTCAACCCCTTCACCTCAGCCTCCCAGCGTCGATGGGTGAGAAAGCTCAGCGCCTTGGGAACATAAATCGGATTGTCTAGTCTCTGCCGGTCCGTGTCCGGTTGACCGACGAGAACGATCGGCGCGCCGATCTCGCTGTGAAACAGCCCTTCCATAGCGGCAAGCGTGATTGGTTGATACTTCGCCACGAGCTGACCTTGTTGATCCCCCGACGGCCACAGTTGAAATAGCGAGGCGGTGAGCGCGGCGGTCACGCCGAGAGTGACGAAGATCCGGCCGTACTCTTCTTGGGTTCGGGAGAGTAGATAAAAAGCACCGACGCCGGCCATGGTAAACGATCCGGTCACCAGCGCGCCACTCATGTTGTGCAGGTACTGCCATACCGCCCATTCGTTGAACAACAGCGCCCAGAAACTACTCAGGTGAGCGCTGCCGTTGGCGGCGATTTCATGACCGACCGGATGCTGCATCCAGGCATCGGTCACGATGATAAAAAAACCGGACACCCATGAGCCGACGAACACCATGAAAGCGGCGAGCCAGTGGACTTTCGGTCCGAACCTTTTTTCGCCAAACAAAAACAATCCGAGGAAAGATGATTCGAGAAAAAAAGCAAATACTCCTTCCATCGCCAGGGAGGTCGCAATCACACCGCCGGCATATTGTGAAAAGCGGGCCCAATTGGTGCCGAATTGAAATTCCATCGGTACGCCCGTAATAACCCCGAAGAGAAAATTTACACCGAATATTCTCGCCCAAAACCGCGCGGCTCGGTTGTAGCGTTCATCGCCCGTTCGAAGCGCGAGGGATTTGAAAAAGACAATGAGAGGCGCCAGCCCCATCGTCAATTGGGGGAAAATATAATGGTAGGTGATGGTGAAGGCGAAGTGGAAGCGATGAAGCGAAAGCGCGCTATCCATCTCTCATCGCTTCCGTAATCTACCTAATCCACGGCGCATTAGTCGTCCCAATAACCTAAACATCGGCGCATCGTTTCATTTTTGGGACTAACGAAATCTGAAAAACCCGAACGAGATTTCCTCCGGTCATTTACTAAGCCTTATCAAACAAATGCTCGAAACTTACGCAACTTACAAGTGGTATAGTGGTTGCAGATGTAGACGATAGCACGCGACGAAGGAGGGAAAAAAAATGAGAAAATCAACTTCCGTGCTGTCAATGGGTATACTAGCGGCTTCTCTGCTAATTCCAAGTGTGCGCTCGTACGCTGACGATCCTCCGGGCAATCACCGGCAGCGTGAAGAGTTACGAGACGATCGGCGGGACCTCGATCGATTAAGAGACCAACGTCAGCGCGAGATTCGCGAGGGCGACCGCCGCGAAGCGCGCGAGTATAGCGACAAAATTCGTGACAAGAGGAAAGAGATTTGGCAAGACCGCAGAGACATCTACGGTAATGACCATGGCCGACGATATGACCGCGAGCGTCGATATGGGTGGCGCTATGGCTACCGAGACTGAGACTAGGTATTAGTCTATAACAGCAGAGCGGCCGCCGGCATCAGGGGGGGCGATTTATCAATCGCTCCCTTTTTAATTCGATCCGCTTCCGCCGACGCCCCGACCAGTTTTGCGCTGCAGTTCGTCGATTCGTTTCGAGGCTTCAGCCTTGGTTAGGTTCTCGTCGAACGGCTCGTGGGCTTCTTCTGAAAGCGTCTTCAAATAGGATCGCTGCGCGCCGGTCATCGGCTCATCGCCCGTGACCCACTCGTCAGGATCTTTGCTCATATTGCTGTTATCCGCGTCCTGCTGCGTACGTTTGTCCGTCATAAACTAAGCATTCGTACCACTTATCGAGAGGCCGACAATAAAATTCAACTGACCGGGACACGCGCTCGCATTGCCCGCTGCAGCGCGTCGTACCAGGGTGTGCCTACCTCTTCCGGAAATACTTCCCATAGGATTTACAGCAAAGCTTTTCCCTCGAAATTCTGATTGGCCAATGCCCTCCTGAGCTTTGCCATTAATATAGGCAAATCTCTTCCTCGTCGAAGGCGCAGAATGCATCGCCAATGCTTTCGAGAATGTTGATGAGTTTGTCCTTAGCCTCCTCGGCGTCCCTCTGTTTAGGAGATCGAGTAAATGGATTCAAACGCGTAACGGTTTCGCTCGCCCGGCCTTCGTCGCGGGAATTTTTCTTCGCGTTTTCAAATTCGATGGAGCGGGTACACGGCTTGAATGATGCAGCCCAAGATTCTCAGAAGAAAGATGGTCCCGAGCACTCCCGCAGTCTTGATTGTTAGCCTGCGGTCTTTGGCGAGCCGAGCCACCAACGGAAATTGACGATGGCGCTCATCGCTGAAGCTAGAACCGCGCCGTTGCCGGCAACCGACGCCGATAGTGTTCCCGCGGCCGAAAGATTAGCGGCAGACGCCACTGCGCTCGCGCTAGAGACCAGTCCACCGACAGCGCTCACTACATAAAATCCGGTTTCGCCTAGCGCCCGTTGGGCGAGTGTGCCAGCTACATCGAGGGCGAGAAAAATAATGCCGAATTTGAAGGCGGCTGTGAGTGAGAATGGCGACTCTAATGCTGCGAGCGGGGTGCTCGCAGATTCAAGCCATGATTCGGATCTACTGCAGGCACTATTATATGTCGTATCGGTGTGCCGCCAAAAAATGGCGATACTTGCTCCAGCGATCAGCAGCGCCAGCGCAATCGCCGCATTCATCAGTGCCGAAGGCGCGAGCAGTCCGAGAATAACGCCATTGCGCACCAGCATAGCTGTCGTGGCGAGGATGACGCCTCGATAACGCTATATTCGTGAAACTACCATTTTTGTTTCTCGCTCTTTGGGTCAGCTTTCGACGATAAGCGCATTTTCTCGGGTGTACGGAGGCCGTGGGATGTTCATGAGTAGGGCGATCTTGGTGATCGCATTCGCGATACGCACGACCTGCTTCGGAACTCGCATCTAATTGCCCCTTAGCGGCGTAATTGCTAGCTGACCAGTACGTCTCGCTGCAATCGGCTTGATCCTGATTTACTCCCTATTGCGCTCCTGGTTGTGCTTACGAGGCCCGCGGATGCGCCTTGACTCGTCTGGCAACTTATCAATGAACACTCACCTGTGCTGCCGAGATCCAATCGTTCGTTTTGGTAATCGCCATGAGAGTTTCTAAATCGCGGGCCTGCGGCAAAACTTTTTTTAAATACTCTCTGTATTCGGCCTGTGATAATAGTACCCCTTCTACGCTGTAACTCTGCCCGGCGAATTCGCCGATCTGACGGTTGAACTTCGGATCAGGTGCTCGGAGCTTCGGCGCATCGCTCGGGATGAGCTGGTTCAGTGCGTTGATGATTTCGCAGCACTCGCTGTAGTATTTGCGGCGCGCGTGCTCATTGAGTCGCTCAAGATCTTCGGGCGCTCCAACAGCAGTGTCTTCATCGAAGCGGCCCTTAAAACCCCAGCGATAGAATCGAAGAGCCGAGCTGGAATGATCTCTCCCGAGCAAATCCTGGCCCGTTGAAAGCCACTTGTTTAGATATTTCTGAATGAGCTCTAGAGGGATTTTGCCCGTTTTCAGAACCCGAGAAAGACCGCTCTGGCCCGTGAAGAGATGAAACGCCTCTTCTTTCAGCATCGGTCCCATGCTTCGAGCCAGAGGAGCGAAGCCCGAGCGGTGTAGCATGCTAAGCTGATATTTCCCGTCGCGGTCGATGAAGCAGGTGTAAACGAAAAATTCGAGAAAGTGATCGATGGTTTGATTGAAAGCACCCAACAGCCGCGTGCCTTCGTAGGCTCTTCGTTCCAAGAGCTTTCTCGCTTCCAGTTTTCCGGAATCTCCGAAATGATTTACCAGAACGTGGCACATTTGCCACCCGTGGCGCTGCTCTTCACGCATAACACGCAAGAGACACTGAAGGTCATAGCTCGTGGGCGCCGAGTTGACCAAATTGCGCTGCTGTTCAGTGGAAGCGAATTCGGTGTCTCCCTGGTAAACGATAAGATGCTCGAGAGAGTCTCGCATCTCCTGCGTTGGAATTTCGAGGACTTTTTCCCATTTTCTGCGTCCTTTGAATTCGCCGAACTCGATTTCTGAATGCGACGGGTCGTCATATAAAGCGTCAAACTTATAGTCTTTAATGTGCGTGGCATTGAAACCGATGTCTTTCTGCCATTTGTGAAAGTAATCTGCCCAGTCCTCGAACGTGGAAATTCGCTCTATCATGGTACCCTCCCCCGGTTATTAACTCGCTCTCAATTTGAGCTCCGTATTGCGCAAAACAGGTACCGCGGCCGGACTCTAGAATTCCTCGAACTTCCGTGGCCGATTTCGCAGAATCGCAAAAAAAGAGTGGGCGCGATGTGCAAATTTGACAAGTCACTACATCTAATCGGTCAGTGAACTCGCGCTTCGCTGCCTTGAGAACAGCGCGTGAAATGAAGGAAACCTCCGTGACGACGTAGCGCAAAATCATCGCGCCACCACGGACACTGAACCTTCGTTGTCCGATGAAAACAGATGAGTGTCGCCGCGGGACTGGATCTTCTCTATGATGCCGCTCGAGCCGAGATCACGTGTCCGCTTCTGGCGATAAGTTCTAATCAGGTGAGCTCAGTTATCATAGCTAACTTGTTCTGGCTGTGAATTGCATCGATGCAACTCAAAGGGGGGAAATCTCGCTGCTAGGTTGCGAGACCGACGATCGATGCCGAGGCGCGGACTGCGGCGGTAAAACCGAAGAAGAGAGCGAAATCGCGAGTTGCCGGCAGGCTTGTAACGAAAAGTCCTGGTACCGTCTCTGAAGGGAGTTGTCGAGGACCGGACATCCGTTGTGGCACTCGATGCGATCAAATAAGATTCCCGACTCTCAGAAAATCGACCCGTTGCAGATTCACCTTGTAACAAGTCGCATACAGGACGTGATCGCCTTCGACGGTAGTCGAGTTGGATACGCAGTGCGCTTCCCCACTGCTTACAATCGACGACACGCGTCTCGGGAGAATCGAGATCGTCTCGTGACAGGCGAGCCGCCGGCGAAGTTCCAAGTCCCACGATTTCGGAAGGGGAATGCTCGCGCTTGGCTCACGATTGTCCTAAGACGGCTCCACCAATCGGATTCAAAACGTTGCAATATCCTCGGCATGGCATAGCATGTCAACAATGCTTGGATGACAAACGCTGGCGCATAGGCGGCGCTCAGCATGATTCGCGGACATCCGATCGCAGAACTCTGCAAACTAGCCGCGACGATTGAACGAAACGACGCGTCGGACGATCAATCGGCGCGTGTTGATCTGCGTGTGATGATAGCGCTAACTAACCTTGCGAAGATAAATTGTAGTGGCCCAGGTTTTTTTCCGGGCGGTACAGCGCGAGAAATGAACGCTACTAACGAGAGACTCTAGGTTCAGTTCCGGGAAAGCTCTAAACCGCTTTGCACGAGGAGTTTGTCATGGCTGAGACTCGCATTGAACGAGACACGATGGGTGAAATTGCGGTTCCCTCGGATTGTTACTGGGGAGCGCAGACGCAGCGTTCTCTCAAATACTTTCAGGCCGGCGCGGGGCGAGACACGATGCCGCGAGAGTTGATTAAAGCCCTGGGCATCCTTAAGAAGGCCGCCGCCATGGCCAATGTAGAGCTAAAGCTCTTGGATAAAGAAACGGGCGATTTGATCATTCAGGTCGCCGATGAGGTTATCTCGGGAAAGCTCGATGATCACTTCCCGCTCGTCGTCTGGCAGACGGGTTCAGGCACCCAGACCAACATGAATGCCAATGAGGTCATCAGCAACCGGGCGATAGAAATTTCCGGCGGCGTGTTGGGAAGCAAAAAACCCATTCACCCCAACGACGATGTCAACAAGGCGCAAAGCTCCAATGACACTTTTCCGACCGCGATGCACATTGCGGCGGTGGAAGTTTTGGCGGGAGTCACCGAGGCCGTCAAGAATCTGAAGAACACGCTCCAGGAAAAGGCCGCCGCCAACTCGGCGGTGATCAAGATCGGCCGCACCCATTTGATGGACGCCGTTCCGCTCAGCCTCGGACAGGAGATTTCGGGTTGGGCGCAGATGCTGGAGAACGATCTGCAGCGCATCGCAATGACACTGCCCGGTCTCTATGAGCTGGCGATCGGCGGCACCGCCGTGGGCACCGGGCTCAATACACATCCCGAGTTCGCACAAAGGTCGGCGGCCAAGATCGCCTTTATCACCAAACAGCCCTTCGTCAGCGCGCCTAACAAGTTCGAAGCTCTGGCCGGTCACGACGCCGTCGTGTTCGCACATGGCGCGCTCAAAACTCTCGCCTGCTCGGTGATGAAGATTGCCAACGATGTGCGTTGGCTCGCCTCGGGACCCAGGGCAGGCCTCGGTGAAATCAACATTCCGGAGAACGAGCCCGGGAGCTCCATTATGCCGGGCAAGGTCAATCCCACTCAGAGTGAGGCCCTCACAATGATCTGTGCCCAGGTCTTCGGCAACGACGTGGCGATCAACATCGGCGGTGCCGGCGGCAACTTCGAGCTTAACGTGTTCAAGCCGCTAATCATTCACAACTTCATTCATTCGGCCAAGCTTTTGGCTAAAGGAGCGGAAGGTTTCACGCAACATTGCGCGGCGGGCCTAGAGCCCAATGCTGCGCGCATCGACGAGTTGATGAAGAAAAGCTTGATGCTGGTTACCGCACTCAATCCGCACATCGGCTACGACAATGCGGCCACGATCGCCAAGAAAGCACATGCCGAAGGCATTACGCTGAAGGAAGCCGCGCTCGCGCTGGGCCTGGTGAAGGCCGAGGACTTCGATAAATGGATCAAACCGGAGGAAATGATCAAACCGGGGATGTGAGCGATGCTGTACGCGCGACATGCACGGTGGAATTCTGTTGGAGTTTTGTATACTGCGGTGATGAGCCGACCCATCAGAGGAGTCAAACCTTCAAGGTCTTCGAGGCGTGGATACAACAGTGAGCAACAAATAAACAGGCTCATGGGATCTTCCGGAGAAGGTGGAGAAAATTCGATGTTAGATTTAAACAGCCGGCGCTGCTTATGCCAATTTCGAACGCCATCTGCACGATTGTGCGTCCACACGCTGCCATTAGCGGTGCTTCTCCTCGGATTTTTCATTTTTGGCGCACAGGCAGTCGCTTCCGATAAGCCAGAGGAAATCCAACTGGCCGCCGGTTTTGAATTGCCGCAGTTGCCGAAGGTGCCGGGACTGCCTTCCGGTTTAACCGGCGCATCGGCGGACTGGCGGCAATTCGACGCGTTTTTCACCTTTGTCGTAAAGCGCTTTGGAGAAGACGTGCCGGCGAATCTCAAGGACCCTTTGGGAGACGCCTTCTTGGATTCACGTTACGAGCTCACCAGCGCGGTAGCGCCCGGCCAGGGCG
>JBIOXP010000214.1:0-4287 GCA_044869705.1 Binatia bacterium
CGCCCTGGCCGGGCGCTACCGCGCTGGTGAGCTCGTAACGTGAATCCAAGAAGGCGTCTCCCAAAGGGTCCTTGAGATTCGCCGGCACGTCTTCTCCAAAGCGCTTTACGACAAAGGTGAAAAACGCATCGAACTGCCGCCAGTCCGCCGATGGGCCGGTTAAACCGGACGGCAGTCCCGGCACCTTCGGCAACTGCGGCAATTCAAAGCCGGCGGCCAGTTGAATTTCCTCTGGCTTATCGGAAGCGACTGCCTGTGCGCCAAAAATGAAAAATCCGAGGAGAAGCACCGCTAATGGCAGCGTGCGGACGCACAATCGTGCAGATGGCGTTCGAAATTGCAATAAGCAGCGCCGGCTGTTTAAATCTAACATCGAATTTTCTCCACCTTCTCCGGAAAAACTCGATGAGCGCGTTTACTTCTTGGTGATTTTATATCCGCGGCTGTCGATAAAATTAAAAGTCTGAATCACCTGATTCGTCGGTTCATATCCGCGAGACAAAAAATAGGTTTGAATGATCGAGCTCTTCCATTTGGGATGACCGTTGGCTTTAAGATAATCGGCCGAATTCAAGATGGCGAGAACTAACTGTTGCATTTGAGCCGCGTGCTTTTCATCTCGCCTGTCCAACCCCAGGATCGATGCCGGCACCGCATACGTCTCGGTCTCGGCTGCAACCCAACTGTAGTGAGAGTTTCCAAGCGTGGTTCGCAGATAAATTTGCTCGAGCGCCGGATTGGCTGGAAGCCGAACCAGATGAACTTTGCTGTCCAGTTTTCCGATAAACGGCACCGGCGCCCCGCCCACAAACATGACGGCATCGAGGTTGCCCTGCCCCATTTTCTTCATGGCGTCATCGAAGTTATCGAAAGAGACCTGCGCGTTAAGGTCGTACACGCTTAGTAGCACCGCGGCAGTGATCGCGGTGCCGCCGAACTCGGTTCCCACCGAGATGCGCTTTCCTTCAAGCTGATAAAAAGTCTGGATGTCACTCTTGTTGGTGAGGACGTGTATTTCTTCGGGGTAGAGATTCATAATGACCTTGATGCTGTCAAACAGATCAAGATCTTTTTGCTTTTTGAGCACGTCGGAGACAAACCGGAGTGCATCGAGCTGCACGATCGCCAGATCCACTTTGCCGGCACCGAGAAGCTGAAGATTTTCAATGGAGCCCTTGGTCGGCATGACTTGAATGTCGATTTGCTCCTTTCCCGCCACGTTCTTGATGTCCTGCGCGATCTGAAAATAACTTCCATCGTTGGGACCCGTCGCGATGGTGAACGCCGACGCCGCCTGCGCAAACAAGGTCAAGACGAGCACCAGAAGAATCTTTTTCATGGTTTTGTCTCCTCCAGCGATGAATGCTGGTTCGGCCGCTGGGTTCCGAGTTGCTTCGCAGCCGGTCGCCACCTCACCCCGTTACAACTAATGATCGGACGCCTTCGCGCGCAGGCTTTGAGTCAGTTGATCCAAAGAAGCCGTGCGGAGAATCCGCGCGAATTGTGTCCGATAATTGCCAATGACGCTCACGTCATCGATGACCGCATCGTAGACCATCCACTCGCTCCCGGTGAGGTGGAGCTTGTAGCCGATTTTGATCGGCGCGCCTTGGCCGCCAATCACTCGCGTATCCACTTCCGCAGTTTCTCCATTTACCCGGTCACGGTCGTAGACCACTTTTTCGCCTCGGTACGATCCGAGCGTGCTCATGTAACCGTGTTCGACAAAATCGGTGAACACCGAAACAAATTCTTGCTGATTGCCGTTCAGATCGTTCCAGCGCTTGCCCAGCGACTGCTGAGCCATTGCCTCGAAATCGAAGCGGGTCAGAAGAAGCTCGCGAATTGAGTTCCGGTTTTTGTCGATATCCGCGGGACTTCGGATCGTCTTCAAAACTTTGATGATGTCGTCGATGGTGCCTTGAAGTTGCTCCACCGGCCCTGCGGCAACACTCGATGCAATGAGCAAGAGCGGCAATATAATCAAGCCGCAAAATCTAGCTAGACGTAAGTGACTGAGATGGGTTATTGCTGTGGCGGTATTCATGACGATTTACCCCCGCTTCTTCGGTAATAGTGATCTCTATCAAACGGGTCGGGCGCTCGCGTATTGGACCTTAGTCCAATACCGTTTAGCCCTTCGAGCGAGGTCGTAGGCTACTGTAACACGCTGAATGCGTTCTGATTGTTTGGTGGGCGGACCCGCCGCGTATGCCCGCCGTCAATAGACCCTAGCGCACAGCTCATATTTTTCTTCGGTTGATTCGTTTGGAATCGTTCAACAATTTTCTTCCAATTCACTGAAAAAGCGCTTATAGATGGGGGCATCCCATAATAATGTTCCTGTTCTGTCGTAAGCTAACCCACCGTTCGTCATGCGCAACATTGAATTCGGACAAACTCGTCGGTCCGCCCGACGAGTGTCGGCGATTTTTTAAGCAGGATGAAGGCTTTCTCCATGCTCGTTCGGCCAGTGAGCCAGTACGCCGTCACTGTTCGAGGAAGCTATTGCTGGCAATCGGTATTGTCATCACTGCATTTTCTGCTCCCTCTGAAACCGCAGCGGCAGAGCTGACAGCTCTCAAGCTCGAGACCCAACCGTTCAAAGGCGATTGGGAAGCGATTTTGGCGCGCGGAACGATTCGCGTCGCCGTGCCTTACAGCCGTACACTGTTTTTCAACGATCGCGGAACTCAGATGGGTCTGACGGCGGACGCGCTTTACGAGTTTCAACGGTGGCTGAATAGGAAGCACGGCCTTAGCCACCGGCCGATCACAGTTTTGCCGATACCTACAACTCGAGATCAACTACTTCCTAAGCTCAAAAAGGGTTACACGGAAATCGCTGCGGCTAATCTCACCATTACGCCGGAACGTCAGGCTCAAGTCGCTTTTTCGGATTCGATTCGCAGCAATGTTTCGGAGATCGTCGTGGTCAGAAAGAATGCGCCGCCCCTGACTGATATCGATCAATTAGCCGGTCGAGAGGTGCATGTGCGCAAGAGCAGCAGTTATTATGACAGCTTGATTCGCCTCAACGAACGCTTTCGTAAACAGGGCAAACCTGCGATAAAGATCACATTAGTTTCAGACGTGCTCGAAGATGAAGACATGATGGAAATGGTTAGCAGCGGATTGTTGCGAACCATCGTTGTCGACGATTGGAAAGCCGAGCTATGGACAACCATATTGCCGAAGATTCAGCCGCTGCCGAATGTTGTTCTCCGCACTGGCGCGCAGACCGGGTGGGCCATGCGTAAAAATACGCCGGCGCTCAGGCGAGTTGTGAATCAGTTCATTCGCGAGCAGCTTCAAGGGACGCGCACCGCGGCCATTCGGCTCGCAAAGTATCAAAAGCGTTTCAAATCGGTGCGGGACTCGACAGAAACTGCCGAATGGAAGAAATTCGAGCGCACTATCGATCTGTTCAAAACCTATGGTGAGAAGTATCGCTTCGATCATCTGATGCTGGCGGCGCAGGGATACCAGGAGTCGCGGCTCGACCAGCAGGCGCGCAGCCGCAGCGGTGCGATTGGGATTATGCAAATCATGCCGTCAACGGGCAAACAGCTGGGCGTAGGCGATATCACGAAGGCGGAGCCCAACATTCATGGCGGCACGAAATACATGCGGCAGTTGTTCGATGAGTATTTCCACGATGCTGATTTCGACCAACAGAACCGTGCCCTGTTCGCGTTCGCTAGCTACAACGCCGGACCCGCACGCATCGCCAAAATCCGCGAAGAGGCGAAGCATCGTGGCTTGAACGCGAACAAATGGTTCAACAATGTCGAAATCGTCGCTTCCAAACGCTTGGGTCAGGAAACCGTGCAGTATGTCCGCAACATCTACAAATATTACACGGCGTATCGTTTGCAGCTCGACACCGTGGCTGCTCAGGGGTTGGCAAGGCGCCGAGTTGCCGCAGGCGAGCCCGGCGAGGGATAACGAACCTGATTAACGGAAGTTTTCTGTTCCGGCGCACCGGGAAAATTAAAATGTACTCAAGTTTTTGATGAACCCCATGCCCCAACCACCACCTTCGCCTCGTTGCCTTATTCGTTCCCTAATTTTGTCGATTTCTCCACCATCGAGGAAAATTCCTTTGCATCCTACGCATTTTTCAACCTCGATACCTTCAATCGTGGTGATGATCATAACGTCCGCGCATTTCGGGCACTTGATGTCAGCCTGATTTGGCAGTGTCATAGCGACCTCATTGGAGATTAATTTGACCTGATCGTGAGACCTATTGTAAAGGCCGAGCAGTCGCAAACCTTACTTGAA
>JBIOXP010000215.1:0-9317 GCA_044869705.1 Binatia bacterium
CTGAATCTTTTTTTCGACGTCGCCCATATGGCCGGCTTCATCGGTCGCTTCAACGTGTATAAAAACCAAGTCGTTCCTGTCCAATGAGCGTACGCCGTATTCACCCTTGCCGACATAGTTGGTGTCGAGAAAGCCGGTGATCCCCGGCACGTCGATGCGTTCCAGACCGGCGTAAACTCCGAGACCGTGAATAATGTCGACCGCAGAAATGACGCCGCCTTTGATGCCAAAGCGTTTCGTGAGCGGGGGAAGCTGCGGCGCTCTCCCCTGGCCCCAAAGCCAGATCGATGTCGCCTGCCGTTTTTCCTCGGCGCGACGTTGTTGGTTGACCGGATGATCGGCGAGAATCGATTCTGACCTGCGCATCAACTCCAACAGACGGTCGGCGCCGTCGCCGCGCGGCATATATGACGCGATTTTCTGATCGGTGATATCATGCGGCGGCGTGGTCGTCATTTTTTCTTTGCCGCCGCGCCAGACCATCAAATGGCGATAACTCACGCCGGGAAAAAATTCGATGCCGTTGCCTCCCAATTCGCGCGCCAGATCGCGGATAACGGCGGCGGCTTCTGCCGTCGAGATGTGACCGCTGGTGAAGTCTTCCATGTAAGTTTCATGTCCCGCGCCGCCAAGGGTCACGAGATTACAGCGAAAGGCGATATCATCGGGCCCGAGCGAAAACCCCATGCTCGCGGCTTCCAGAGGCGAGCGGCCGGTATGATAAACCGCCGGGTCGTAACCCATAATGCTCATGTTGCCGACATCGCTGCCGGGTGGAAATCCCTCGGGAATGACATGCGCGATGCCGTAGACGCCGTGGCGCGCCAGCCAATCCATATTGGGCGTGCGCGCCGCTTCGAGCGGCGTCTTCCCGCCGAGCACTTCGAGCGGGTAATCCGCCATGCCATCGCCTTGTAGGATGATGTACTTCAAAATTTTTCGTTCAACGTTCGGTTCAAGCTTAAATCATTCGTCGAACCCGGAACTTTGAACAGCGCCTATCCCCAGATCGGAAACCACACGGGGTCTACTACGATATAGTCTCGATTGCGGATGGAATCCAGAGCCTTGCGCATTTGGCGCAGAGTCGTTCGCTCCAGGGTCATGACAAATGGCAAGACTTGCTGTGGTTTCTGCTTGAGAAGCGAGCCCTCGATCAACCCGTGAAGCTCATCCTCGACGTGCCGTAACTGCCAAATCTCCGAGATGTTGACGCCGATCCGGCCAAAAGTTCGCCCGATATCACCGACGATGCCGGCGCGATCTTTGACGACAAAGCGCACGTAAAACGGCACGGCGATCTGCTCCTGCGGCTGAAGCTTCAACGTGCCCGCGCGAACCAGGCTCGGTACGCCGCTAAAGCGCCGCTCGCCGCGCGCCAACTCGCAAACATCGCCGAGCACGGCGACCGCCGTCGGACCACCGCCGGCGCCCGGACCGACCAACACATAATCGCTATCGCGCTCGCCGCGCGCAGCACCGCTGCTCTTGCCCGCGAAGCACACGGCGTTGGTGGCGCCGTCAACCGCAGCGAGAAAATTGTCCTTGGCTATAAGGACCGGCGACACATAGACTTCGACCCTCTGCTGCTTCCGCTTTGCCACCGCAAGTTGTTTGATGGTGCTGTCGCCGATGCGGCGGGCATAACGAAAATCGACCGCTTGAATATCCTCGATGCCTTTACGCCAGATCTTTCCCGGCTGGAGCTCCAAGCCGAAGGCGACTAGGCTCAGCAAGAGCAATTTCGCTTCGGCATCACCGCCGCTCACATCCGCAGCCGGATTGGTCTCGGCATAACCTTTTTTTTGCGCTTCTTTGAGCGCCTCGCCGTAAGGTTTTCCCGCCCTTTCCATCTGCGAGAGGATGTAATTGCAGGTGCCGTTGACGATGCCGAAAACGGCTTCCGGCTCTTCCGCTGCGAAGCTCTCGGTCAGGGAACGGATGACGGGGATGCCGCCGCCGACGCAAGCTTCGAAGCGCAACTCGCGGCCGGCTTTCTTTGCCGCGGCCCATATTTCCTTGCCGTAGCGCGCGAGCACCGCTTTGTCCGACGTGACGACAGATTTCTCGTTGGCGAAGGCGCGCAGAATGTAATCGCGAAATTGTCCGAGTTGGCCCGCGGATTGAAACCCTAACGCTTCGATGACGATGTCGACCTCCGGATCATCGAGCACGTCTTCGGCGCGCTGAGTAAAAAGCCGCCGATACTTGCGGAACCACTTTTTGTTGTGCGGATTGCGCGTGTAGATTTTACGAATTTCGAGCTCGATGTCGTTGCCGATTTGTCCCTTGAGATCGTGAAAGAGCAAATCCTGGATCGCTTCACCGACGACACCCGAGCCGAGCAGTCCCACGCCGACTCTCCGCCGCCTGTTATCTGAGCCCATTTTAGCTACTCTGTGATTTTCCCGGATCGCGAGGCTAATCGAGCAGATTCCCGAGCGCGCGCTTGATCTTGCGCACCGCTTGCTTGGTGCGATGCTCGTTTTCGATCAGCGCGAAACGGACATGCTCGTCGCCGTATTGGCCGAAGCCGATGCCCGGCGAAACCGCCACCTGCGCTTCCTGAAGCAAGTATTTGGAGAACTCGACGGAGCCCATTTTTTTTGCCGGCGCGGGAATTTCCGCCCATACGAACATCGTGCCCTTGGGCTTGGGAATGTACCAACCGGCGCGATCCAATCCCTCGACCAGCGAATCGCGGCGCTTCTGATAAAGCGCGCGGATTTCATCGACGCAATCCTGCGGCCCGTTGAGCGCCTGAATCGCGGCGATTTGAATCGGCTGAAAGATGCCGTAATCGAGATAGCTCTTGATGCGTGCCAGCGCGTGAATCACTTCCCGATTGCCAACGCAAAAACCGACGCGCCAACCCGGCATGTTGTAGCTTTTCGACAAGGAAAAAAATTCCACGCCGATATCCTTCGCGCCCCGCGCTTGGAGAAAGCTCGGCGCCTCGTAGCCGTCGAAAGTCAAGTCGGCGTACGCGAGATCGTGAACCACGATGAAGTTATGTTCCCGTGCGGTCTGCACGACGCGCTCGAAAAACTCGAGCTCCACCACTTCGGTCGTCGGGTTATGGGGAAAACTGATGATCAACATTTTCGGCTTGGGCCAGCTTTGCCGGATCGCTTCTTCGAGACGACTGAAAAATTCCGCGCTGGTTGTCAGCGGCACGCAGCGCAGATCGCCGCCCGCGAGCACTACCGCGTATTGATGAATCGGATAGGTTGGACTCGGACAAAGAACCACGTCGCCGGGGTCGATCGTTGCCCAGGCGAGGTGCGAGATGCCTTCTTTCGCGCCGATCGTGACGATCGCTTCGGCGTCGGGATCGAGATCGACCGCATACCGGCGCTTATACCAATCGCAAATCGCCACACGGAGCTTGTAGATGCCGCGGGACACGGAATAGCGGTGATTCTGCGGCTTGCTCGCGGCTTCGACGAGCTTGGCGACGACGTGCGGCGGCGTTGCCGCATCGGGGTTGCCCATGCCGAAGTCGACGATGTCTTCGCCCCTGTGGCGGGCGGCCATTTTCATGCCATCGATGATGCTGAAAACGTAGGGCGGCAGCCGTTTAATCCGCTGGAATTCCACGTGTGATTTACCTGATCCTTTCTGAAAAGCGCAATGCTCCTAATTTAAGGCATCGCTTTATCGCGTGCAAACAAACCTTTTTGCGTAGGGCCGACCTGTGTGTCGGGCCACGATACGGGGTGGATCACGGAATGTGCCATTGTGAACGGGCGATCACATCGGATCGCCGTTACGAGGTCACGGCATCACAGCGCTGAGACAGCATCATCGCTTCATCCTACGGAGCCCAATTCCAACGCCGCCCCCCAACGATGACGCAGTATCTGTCGCATGCTCGCCGAGGCCTTGCTCTTGAGTTCAGGATCCAGTTCCAACCACTCCAGCGCTTCACGACGCGCTTCCGTCAGCAAGCGCGCGTCGCGGGCGAGATTGGCGAAGTGCAAATCGGCCAGTCCGGATTGTCGCGCGCCAAGAAGCTCTCCCGGGCCGCGCAGCCGCAGGTCCGCTTCGGCGATTTTGAAGCCGTCATGCTCTTTTTCCATCACCCGCAGCCGCTCGGCGGCGACCGCGCTAGCGGTTCCGCGATTGACGAGCAGGCAAAAGCTTTGCGCCGCTCCGCGGCCGACTCGGCCGCGCAATTGATGCAATTGCGAAAGGCCGAAGCGTTCTGCGTGCTCGACGACCATGACGGTGGCGTTGGGTATGTCGATTCCGACTTCGATCACCGTGGTCGCGACTAACAAACTTAGCGCGCCATCGCGAAACGACCGCATGATGCGATCGCGCTCTGCGCTTTTCAAACGGCCGTGTACGAGCCCGATTCCGAACTGCTTGAACATCGTTTGCTGCATCTTTGACGCCATTTGGGTGGCGTCGCGCACTTGTGCCAGTTGCTCGGACGGCTCGACGAGCGGCAACACGACAAAAGCCTGACGCCCTTGACGGAGCTGCTCGAGCACCATGGAGTAGACTCGCTTGCGTTCTCGCTCGGAGAAAACCCGAGTTCTTACCGGGATTCGTCCCGGCGGCATCTCGTCGATGAACGACAGTTCCATATCGCCGTAGAGCACCATTGCGAGACTGCGCGGAATCGGGGTTGCGCTCATGAGCAGCATATGCGGCTGCCGAATTGGCGCTGATGGATTTTCCGTTTTGTCAATCAGGCGCTGAAGCGAGCGTCGCTGCATCACGCCAAAACGATGCTGCTCGTCGATGACGCCCAGTCCCATCCGCGGCGCGCGGACTTCCTGTTGGATGAGCGCGTGAGTGCCGATGACGAGAGCGACATCGGAGCGTGCGATCGCTTGGAGCAAAGCTTTTTTTTCCTTGGGCGGAGTCGCGGCCGTCAGCAGTGCGGACGGGATGCGCAACGCGTCGGCAAAATCTTTCAGGTTCCGATAATGCTGCTCGGCAAGAATTTCGGTCGGCGCCATCCAGATCGCCTGATAGCCGTGTTCTATCGCGCGCAGCGACGCGAACCAGGCGACGATGGTTTTTCCCGATCCGACGTCGCCCTGCAGAAGCCGTTGCATCGGTTGCGGCCGTGCCATATCGGCTTCGATCTCGGTCAGCGCGCGACGCTGCGCTCCGGTGAGCTCGAAGCGCAGTAGGCCGCGCATGCGCTGATCGAGCTTATTGTTTGCAGCGCTGAAGCGGATGCTCGCGCTCTGGCTGAGCGCGCGTTTGCGCTCGGCCAATCCCAACTGTAAATAAAAAAGTTCATCGAACACCACCGTGCGGTGCGCGCGAGATGCAAAGCTGTTGAAAGCGTCGACGTCGATATCGCGCGGCGGCATGTGCAACTCAGCGATGGCGGCAATAAGCGTCATCAGATCATGTCGCTCGGTGATCGACCGGGGAAGCGCATCGATCAGATAAACACCGTATTCGTTCAAAGCCTGCGCGATCCAGCGCCGCATCAGGGATAACGGCAGCCCGGCCGGATGAACGTAAATCGGCACGATGCGTTGCAGCTCCGTCTCTTCGCCCGACTCGATGAAGTCGAAATTGGGGTGAACGATGCGTAGTCGGCCCGGCATTCCAGGTTCCACCTTGCCGTGAGCCGAAATCATCCGGCCGTTAGCGAGATTGCCGGCAAGATATCCCGGTGCGCGATACCAGACCAGATCGATGCTTCCCGTATCGTCCTGGAGTGTGGCGAGCAACATCTGGCTTCGGCGCCGCGGGATGTAGCGTTTTTGCAACGCGATCAGTCGGCCGATAAAGGTGGCTTCCACGCCGGCTCCGGCGCTGGAAATTTTTTCGATTCGGCGGCGGTCCTCGTAACGAAACGGCAGATGGCGCAGCAGATCCAAAACCGTGTGGATGCCGAAGGCCTCGAGCTGCGTCGCCCGTTTCGGGCCTATGCCGTCAATGTTGCGGATTGATGTACCGAGCGCGCGCAGTGACGCGGCGACACTGGGCATCGCCCTGCGCGGATCCGATTGAACGCCTGGGACGCTGCCGGCGACCTTCATTGCGTATTTACGCTAGGTTTGCGGCAGCATAGTCTTGCAAAGCTTTGACATCGAACTCGCGCTCTTTCAGGTATTCGATCCCTTCTGCGGCAGCTTCGGCGCCTGCGATGGTCGTAAAATAGGGCACCTGATAATCGAGCGCGCAGCGGCGAATGAGAAAGGAGTCCGCCTGCGAATGCGCGTCGGTAGGCGTATTGATCACCATTGCCACTTTGCCTTCCTTGATCTGATCGGCAATGTGCGGACTTCCTTCCTGTACTTTCCTGACGATCTCCGCAGGAATCCCACGGCCGGCGAAATAGCGCGCCGTCCCGGAAGTCGCGACGATGATAAAACCGGCGCGATAGAGTTTTTCCGCGGCTGCCGCAACCCCCCGCTTGTCTTCGTCGCGCACGCTGATGAAAACCCGTCCACTCAGGGGAAGTCGCATACCGCCACCGATCTGAGCTTTGGCGAACGCCAGACCGAAAGAAGTGTCGATGCCCATCACCTCGCCCGTCGACTTCATTTCAGGACCCAGCAGCGTATCGACACCGGGAAATTTGTTGAATGGAAAGACCGCTTCTTTGACGGCGATATGCGCGGGGTGAATCTCCCGGACGAAATCCAAATCCACGAGTTTTTCCCCAACCATGATTCGCGCGGCGAGCTTCGCCAGCGGTACGCCGATCGCCTTGCTCACGAAAGGCACGGTCCGCGACGCCCGGGGGTTCACCTCGAGAACGTAGACGTTCGTCCCCTGCACCGCGAACTGGACGTTCATCAGACCGCGCACCTTGAGCGCCGTCGCCAATGCCACCGTGTGCCGCCGAATCTCATCCTGAACCTCGCGGCTGATGGATTTCGGCGGCAAACTGCATGCGCTATCGCCGGAGTGCACCCCGGCGCGCTCGATGTGCTCCATGATGCCGCCGATGACGACCTGCTCGCCATCGGCAAGCGCGTCCACATCGATTTCAATGGCATCGTCGAGGAATTTATCGATCAGGACCGGATGCTCCGGCGACGCGGAGACCGCGTAAATCATGTAATCCTTTAAGTTTTGGTCGTCGTACACGATCTGCATCGCCCGCCCGCCGAGCACGTAGGAGGGACGCACCAAAACGGGATAGCCGAGCCCCGCGGCGATTTTGAAAGCTTCCGCGTAGGAGCGCGCAATGCCGTTGTCCGGTTGTTGGATCTCGAGCCGCTTGAGCAATCGCGCGAAGCGCTCGCGATCTTCCGCGAGATCGATGCTGTCCGGGGACGTGCCGATAATCGGCACCCCGGCGCGTTCCAACGGCAAAGCCAACTTCAGCGGAGTCTGACCGCCGAATTGAACGATGACGCCGTCGGGCTTTTCCCGATCGACGATGTTCATCACCTCTTCCATCGTGAGCGGCTCGAAAAACAGCTTGTCCGAGGTGTCGTAGTCTGTGCTGACTGTCTCCGGGTTGCAATTGACCATAATGGTTTCGAAGCCCGCCTCTTTGAGCGCGAACGCGGCGTGCACGCAGCAATAGTCGAATTCGATTCCCTGGCCGATGCGGTTGGGCCCGCCGCCGAGGATCATGATCTTCTTACGTCTGCTCGGTTTGGCTTCGTCTTCTCCCTCATAAGTAGAATACAGGTAAGGCGTAAACGCGCGGAATTCCGCCCCGCAGGTATCGACGGCATTGAACACCGCCTCAACGCCGCCGGCTTTCCTCCGTGCGCGCACTTCGGTTTCGGAAGCGCCGATCAGCGCCCCGATGCGCGCGTCGGAAAACCCCGTTTGTTTCCACCGGCGCAACGTCCTTGCGTCGACTCTGCTGAGGGACGGCGCGCCGGCAATTTCTGCCTCGCAAGCGATGAGCTGGTGAATTTTTTCTAAAAACCACGGATCGATCGCCGAGAGCTGATAAATTTCCGCCGTGCTCAAGCCGAGCCGGTAGGCGTCGCCCAAATACCAAAGCCGCTGCGCGTTCGGCTCGCGCAGCTTGATGCGAACCATTTCCAAGGATTCCGATCGTTGCGCCGGCGTAAGATCGACTCTCGGCTCGAAGCCGAAGGAACCGATTTCGAGCGAGCGCATGGCTTTTTGTAAAGCTTCTTTGAAACTTCTGCCGATCGCCATCGCTTCGCCCACGGATTTCATTTGCGGCGTGAGCAAGTCTTTCGCCTGAGGAAATTTTTCGAATGTGAAGCGCGGAATTTTGACCACGACGTAATCAATCGTGGGCTCGAAGCACGCCGGTGTTTCGCGCGTAATGTCGTTACGGATTTCGTCCAGGGTGTAGCCGATGGCCAATTTTGCCGCGATCTTCGCAATGGGAAAGCCGGTCGCCTTGCTCGCGAGCGCCGAGCTCCGCGAGACGCGCGGATTCATTTCGATGACCACCATGCGTCCGTCGATCGGGTCGACCGCGAACTGAATGTTCGATCCGCCGGTATCGACGCCGATCTCGCGGATGACGCGCAGCGCGGCGTCGCGCATGATCTGGTATTCTTTATCGGTCAAAGTCTGAGCGGGCGCGACCGTAATTGAATCGCCGGTATGAACGCCCATCGGATCGAAGTTTTCGATTGAGCAGATGATCACCACGTTGTCTTTGTGATCGCGCATCACTTCGAGCTCGAATTCCTTCCACCCCAGCACCGACTCTTCGATCAACACTTCATGCACCGGCGAGATGCTCAAGCCCGCTTGAACCACTTCTTTGAATTCGTCCGGACCGTAGGCAAAGTTTCCGCCGCTGCCTCCCAAAGTTCGTGAGGCGCGAATGATCACGGGAAAATTGAGCCGTTTTTGAATCCGCAGCGCGTCGCGCAGGTTGCGCGCATAGCCGCTACGTGGCAGATCGAGACCGATGCGGCGCATTGCGCGCTTGAAGAGATCGCGATCTTCGGCTTTTTTGATCGAGCCGATCTTTGCGCCGATCATTTCGACGCCGTGGCGCTCGAGGATGCCCTTATCCGCGAGATCGATGGCGAGATTAAGCGCCGTTTGCCCGCCCAGGGTCGGAAGAATGGCGTCGGGTTTTTCTTTGACAATGATCTTTTCGACAATATCTGTGGTGATCGGCTCGATGTACGTCCGGTCCGCGAACCCGGGATCGGTCATGATCGTCGCCGGATTGGAGTTAACGAGTATTACCCGGTAACCCTCTTCCTTGAGCGCCTTCAGCGCCTGCGTGCCCGAATAGTCGAATTCGCACGCTTGACCGATGACGATCGGGCCGGCGCCGATGAGCAGAATGGACTTGAGATCGGTCCGTTTGGGCATCGATTAGGTTCTTACTTATTGCGATTCGCGAAAATGACTGCAACAAATCCCCCTCT
>JBIOXP010000216.1:0-5022 GCA_044869705.1 Binatia bacterium
CACGTTCGAAGAAGCTGTTTCGGGTACCGAAAAAAAGATCAAAATTCCGCGTCATGGGGTCTGCGACAGCTGCCGCGGCACCGGCGCGAAAGCCGGAACAGCGCCTCAAACATGTCCCACATGCCGAGGCCGTGGTCAGGTCAGTTTCCAGCAAGGGTTTTTCAGCGTTTCCCGAACTTGCGGGCAGTGTCAGGGTCAGGGTACGGTCATTAAGGACCCCTGTGCCACGTGCAGCGGTGCGGGACGCGTACGTAACATGCATACACTCAGTGTTAGGATTCCGGCGGGAGTCGACACTGGATCTCGCTTGAAGCTGCGCGGCGAAGGCGAAGCCGGCCCTACGGGCGGCGTGCCCGGTGATCTCTACGTCGTCATTCATGTGGAGCCTCACCCGATCTTTATCCGGGAGAATCTCGACATCATTTGCGATGTACCGATCAGCTTCGTCCAGGCGGCCTTGGGTGCTGAGATTGACGTGCCGACACTCGAAGGCAAGGTTAAAATGAAAATTCCGCCCGGCACGCAGTCCGGCAAAGTTTTCCGTATGAAGGGCAAAGGAATAAAAGATGTTCAGGGTTTCCAGCAGGGTGATCAGCATGTACGTGTGACCGTCGAAATACCCACTCGTTTAACGGCCAAGCAAAAAGAGCTGCTAAAAGAATTTGCCGCGCTCGGCGGCGAAGAACTCAATCCCCTGGCGAAGGGCTTCTTCGATAAGATGAAGGAGCTTTTTGGCTGAGTCTGTCGTAGATCTCCGGCGCTCGAAGCTGCTCCCGCCATGGCGGAGGTTTATCTCCTCGCAGCGGACGTGTTGACCTCAGCGCGACAGTACGATTAAGGTGCTCTGAGAACTGGAGCCACTATGAGCGAAGCTGAATGGAAATCTGAAAACGCGGAAAACAAAACCTCCCAAGTCGAAATTCCGGAGATTTTACCGCTCCTCCCTATCCGCGACATTGTCATCTATCCGTATATGATGTTGCCGCTCTTTGTCGGTCGGGATGTCTCGATTCGTGCCGTCGAAGAAGCTTTGAGCCGCGATCGATTGATTTTCCTGGTTTCGCAGATGAATTCTTCGGAGGAGAATCCAGCTCCGGCCGATATTCACCGGGTGGGCACAATTGCGTCGATTATGCGCATGCTGAAGCTGGCCGACGGCCGCGTGAAAATTCTCGTCCAAGGTTTGGCCAAAGGTGAAGTCGATACTTATTTGCGCGAGCGCCCGTTCTTTGAAGTAAAGATCAAAAAAGTCATCGAGCCGACTTTGGCCGAAGTCCCCATCGAAGTTGAAGCTCTAATGCGCACAGCAAAAGAAAAAATCGAGCAGATTTTAAACCTTAAAAACCTGCCGCCTGAAATCGTCATGGTCACCGACAATATCAGTGATCCAGGCGTACTGGCCGATCTGGTCGCTTCAAACTTGCGGCTTAAAATCGAAGAGAGTCAGGCGATTCTCGAGATCTTCGATCCGATCGAGCGTTTAAAAAAAGTCAACGAGCTGCTTGCGCGTGAGTTGGAGCTCTCGACAATGCAGGCGCGTATACAGAATCAAGCCAAAGAAGAAATGAGCAAGACCCAACGGGATTACTACCTGAGGGAGCAGCTCAAGCAAATTCAACAGGAACTCGGAGAAGGGGACGAACGCGCGGAGGAGCTCGCCGAACTAAAGAAACAGATCGAGAAAGCCAAAATGCCAGTCGACGTCAAGCGTGAGGCCGACAAGCAACTCCGGCGGCTCGAGCAGATGCATCCAGAGTCCTCAGAGGCATCCCTCGTGCGAACCTATTTGGATTGGCTCGTCGATCTACCATGGAGCAAGAGAACCAAGGACAATCTGAATATCAAAAAGGCAAAACAGGTCCTCGACGAGGATCACTACGACCTGGAAAAAATTAAAGAGCGCATCTTGGAATACTTGGCGGTGAATAAGCTTCGCCGCAAAATAAAGGGGCCGATCCTCTGCTTCGTCGGTCCTCCGGGCGTTGGCAAAACTTCTTTAGGACGGTCGATTGCGCGTTCTTTGGGGCGGAACTTTGTGCGTGTTTCGCTTGGTGGCGTGCGCGATGAAGCGGAGATCCGCGGCCATCGCCGCACTTATGTTGGCGCGCTGCCAGGACGTGTTATACAGGGAATTAAACAAGCGGGTTCTAACAACCCGGTTTTCATGCTCGATGAAATAGATAAGGTCGGAGCTGATTTTCGTGGCGATCCATCCGCCGCTCTGCTCGAAGTGCTGGATCCCGAACAGAACCACGCGTTCAGTGATCATTATTTGAACGTGCCATTCGATCTGTCCAATGTGCTGTTTATCTGCACGGCAAACTTGCTCGATCCGATCCCGGCAGCGCTAGCCGACCGCATGGAAGTCATACAGCTGTCCGGCTATACCAACGAAGAAAAGCTGGCGATCGCGCGTAAGTACCTCATCCCGCGACAGTTCACGGATAATGGCATTTCGTCGAGCCACCTGGAGATCTCCGATGATGCAGTGCTGCGGGTGATCGCCGAATACACCAAGGAAGCCGGACTGAGAAACCTCGAACGCGAAATCGCTTCGATTTGCCGGAAAGTCGCGCGCAAAGTAGCCGAGGGAAAAACTGAACTCATGCGAGTCAGCCGCGCTAATATTCATTCTTTTCTGGGTGCGCCGAAGTTTTTGCCCGAAGCTGAACAGGAGCACCACGAAATCGGCGTAGCCACGGGATTGGCATGGACGAGCACCGGTGGAGAGATACTCTACGTTGAAGCCTCGCTTTCGCGCGGCCGCGGCAACCTGACGTTGACGGGACAACTTGGCGACGTCATGAAGGAATCCGCTCAAGCCGCGGTGAGTTACGCTCGTGCTCATGCCAAAGAACTGGGAATCGAAGCGGATTTCTATCAGAAGCTGGATATCCACATTCACGTTCCGGCCGGGGCAATTCCGAAGGACGGTCCCTCGGCCGGCATCACGATGGCCACCGCACTGATTTCAGCTCTGACCAGACGGCCGGTTAGCAGGGATGTGGCTATGACCGGTGAAATTACCTTGCGCGGGCGAGTCCTGCCGATCGGCGGACTTAAAGAAAAATCGCTGGCCGCTTTCCGGGCGGGGATGAAAACCCTAGTGGTTCCCGACCGAAATCAAAAGGACCTTGACGAGATTCCTAAAGCGCTACGGCGAAAACTTAACTGGGTATTGGCCAAGAGCATGTCCGACGTTTTATCCGTGGCGTTAATGCAGCGACCAAAAGGCAGCAGCAAATCGAGCGCTACGGAGCGTGGGAAGGGATTTCAGCCTAGGCAGCCGCTGGTGGCAAAAGCGCTGCGAAAAAGTCAACGGGAAAGATCTCTTCCGATTCGACCGTAACTGCCATCCCATTACTCTGTTCCCGCCCGCGATTATCGCTTACAAAAATCAGCGTAGCGCGCCATGGAACTCAGCCGCCTTGGAGAATTCGGTCTCATCGAGAGAATTCGTCGGAAGCTGCCGGCCGGGCGGGGTGTCCGAATCGGCATCGGCGATGATGCCGCTTGGGTCACAAACCAAAGAGGCTCTTCTCTGGTAACCGCGGATCTCTTGATCGAGGGCATCCACTTCGACTTGCGGTGGACTTCTCTATTCGATCTCGGTCACAAAGCGCTCGCTGTCAATCTCAGTGATATTGCCGCGATGGGCGGGCTGCCGGCATACGTGATTTTGTCTCTTGGGCTTCCGGCCAATTTGGATAGCGCACAAATCGACGCATTCTATCGCGGCCTGCAGGCCCTGGCGCGCCGAACGGGCGTAGCCGTAGTCGGTGGCGATACCAACGCTGCGCTCATGGTTATTGTTTCTGTTTGCGTAATCGGTCATGCGCCATACACGCCCGTACGTCGGAAGGGCGCCCGAGTGGGAGACGACATTTACGTCAGCGGTACCGTCGGCGACGCGGCTCTCGGCCTCAAGCTTTTGCAAAGCGGCCGCCAAGGCAAGTTTAAAAAACGCGCAGTTGCCAAACTCCTTGCACGCCATCACCGTCCCGAGCCGAGACTCGCTCTTGGCTTGCTCCTCGCAAAAACTCGGCTCGCCACGGCGATGATTGACGTGAGCGACGGTTTGTTGCAGGACCTGGAGCATATTTGTGCAGCAAGCGGCGTGGGTGCGACGATTTCGGAGGAAAAAGTGCCGCTCTCGGCGGCCTATCGAGCCGTTGTGAACACGGGCGAAACTGGCGCCGCCTTAACGGGCGGAGAGGACTACGAGCTTCTATTTTGTGGCCGCAGAGAACACCGGACGCGCATTGAAACGCTTTCGGAGCGCGCCGGTGTGTCAGTCAAGCGCATCGGTGTTTGTACAGAGCGAACGAAAGGAATCTTCGTTATCGACAAATCAGAGCAAATCATCCCGTTTCGGATTCGCGGCCACGACCACTTCGCGATCAAGAACTTCCGGGCCATAAAATCTTCACCGCGTAAGACTCTAAAGGCGAAATTCACTACAAGTTGACATGGACTCCCAGCGTTTAGCTGATCTGCTCGAGCGGGTGCGCCGTAATCAGGTGAGTGTCGCCGAGGCGATGGCCCGTTTACGCCACCTTCCTTTCGAGGATCTCGGCTTTGCCAAAGTTGATCACCACCGTGTACTGCGGCAGGGCTTCCCGGAGGTGGTCATGGGTCAGGGGAAAGATGTCAAACAGATCGCGGCCATTGTACAGGCGATGCGGGAGAAAAAAACTAACGTTCTCGTCACCCGTCTTGATCCTGATAAAGCTACCGAGCTAAAGCGTTTGCGCACTGGACTGACGTTTCATCCCGTGGCGCGAGCCGCGACCTGGCAGGGCAAGCGAAACAAAATAACCGGCAAGGGGACCGTGCTGGTGGTTTGTGCCGGCACTTCCGATATCACAGTCGCCGAAGAGGCGGTTGTTACCTCAGAAATCATGGGCAATCGAGTCGATCGTCTTTATGATGTCGGCGTCGCCGGCATTCACCGTCTTTTGGGAAACCGCGCTCTTCTGGATGGCGCTTCCGTGCTGATCGTTGTTGCCGGAATGGAAGGCG
>JBIOXP010000217.1:0-11944 GCA_044869705.1 Binatia bacterium
TAGCGTCGTCTCGTCGAACAATCCCCGACCTACACCCGACTGATTCGTAATTACGAGCAAACCATATCCCATCGCCTGCAGCTCACCAAGAGCAGCTGCCGCTCCGGGAATCAACCGAACTCGCTTCGGGTCCGAAAGATATTCGCACTCCTCGATGATGGTCCCGTCCCGATCCAGTATAATGTAACTCTTGTTCTGACATGACTGAGCGGAGCCAAAGAATTCTTCCGCTCTAGCAAAGTCTTCGGGAGTTCCGATATCGAGGAAACGACCTGGGCCATAGTAACCATAAAGCCCGCGATCGGTCCAACGCGGAAAGAGATCGCGTTCTAGTGATAAGTTCTCGCCTTCAGGAATCCTTTCCAGCACTTTACGTCCCAGCAAGTAGATTCCCGCATTGATCCAGCCCGGCGCTCCGTCCTTTTGCTTTTCGGCAAAACGCTTGATCTGTGCCTGAGCATCGATTTTGACATGTCCGTAGCGTTCGCTGCGCCCGACGCGAGTCAGGGCGATACTTGCCTCCGCCCGGTGACGCCGATGCCACTCTCGGTATGCCTTCAGATCGGTTCCATAAAAAGAATCACCGTTCAGCACGAGCACCGGATCGGATGCGAATTGCCCAAGCGCAAACCTCAACGCACCGCCGGTCCCGAGCGGCTGCGCTTCCTGCGAATAGCGGAGCCCAAGCGAACCGTAGTGTTCCCCGTAAATCCGATACACCTGCTCTCCGAGATACCCGGTACACAAAACGACGGAACGACAGCCATTCGCGGCGAGCTGGTCGAATAGATACGAAAGAAACGGCCGTCCACCTATTTCCGCTAACACTTTCGGGCGGTCGGAGACCACCGAACGCAAGCGGGTACCGAATCCTCCCGCAAGTACGGCGGCCGTGATATCAGACAGGTCCGCGACCGGCATTCGGTTGAAAGACGCCATACGTTTAGGCGTTTTTGAATTGGCTGCGCCCCATCATCCGGTAACCTTTAAGCAATTCGACGATGCCCTGTTCCAGCGAGCGCTTGGCCTCGAACCCGGCATCACGCAGCCGTTGATTTGAAACAATATAATTGCGCTTGTCGGGATCCGAGCCCACTTCGGCAAAATGAATGTAAAACTCCGGCACATGCTTCTTGATGCTTAATGCCAGCTCCTCCTTGGATAAGTTTGCGGCATCAAGACCGGCATTATATGGCCTACCCACCATTCGCGCGGAATTTTCGATGCAGTAAAGAAAGCAATCCGCGACATCGCGGATATGGATGTAATTTCGTTTGAAATCTTTTTCGAAAATAACAATATAACCGTCGTTGACGGCCGCATAAACAAAATGGTTGACCAGAAGATCCAAGCGCATTCGCGCCGACATACCGAAAACCGTCGCCAGCCGGAGCGTCACGACGTTTGGAGTTTGCAACAATTCCTGCTCCGCCTGAGTTTTTGTTTGTCCGTAGAGCGATATCGGCTCCAAAGGAGTTTCCTCGGTGCAGAAAACATCTCCGGTCTTTGTTCCGTAGCCGCTGTTCGTGGTCGGATAGACGACCAGCTGTCCCGAGCTACGGACTCGGTTGAGGAGCCGAATGGCTTCCAGATTCACGGAACGGGCCAGTAAGGGATCGCGGTCGCACCCGGGCGCTCCGACGACGGCTGCCAGAGGAATCAGAACATCAGCGGTTTTTGCGAGTTCGCGTACCACAGCCTCATTACGGGCATCATCATGAAAGAATTCGAAGCGCGGATTCGCACACAGGTGAAAAAGGCTGTTTTGCTGATAAAGCAAACTGTCGAGAACGGTTACGTGATGCCCCGCCTCGAGCAGTCGCTCGCATAGCACCGATCCGAGGTAGCCGGCGCCGCCTGTTACGAGAATCCGAAAACTCATAGCAAATGAGATAGAAGAAGTTGCAGTTTTGTATAACATACATGGCTGGGTTCGCCAATTGATCCTGAGTTATTTTTTATGCGCTATGTCGACGGGCAGTGCCTCTGTTGCACCTCGTAAATGCTCGGCCAAAAAAGGCGCCACGTCATGACAACGTTTCAGGCAGGCAGTGGTCTAAACAATCTTTTTTTGTTAGGAAAAGATGAGTCTTATCTACAAGGATAGTGAGACGAGCATAAAGACCTTATGGCACTCACGATCACGGTTATCATACCCACGAAAAACCGCGGCGAGCTGATTCGGGAGCTCTTGAACAGCCTGGAAAAAGTGCGCGGTCTCACGCGCATACAGCCGAAGATTATCGTGGGTGACAATGCCTCGACGGATTCGACCGCCAAAATATTGGCAACGCGCAAAACGCACTTTCCGACTGAGTTGACCTTAATGACCGTGAGTTCTCCAGGAAAATCCGCGGTTTTAAACCGTGCTATACAATTCTCAACGGGTGACGTGCTGGCTTTTTTGGATGACGATGTCATCGTCGACCCGTCTTGGTTGGAGGAAATCGAAGGCTTCTTTCAAGGCAATCCAACCCACTGCGTTGGCCAAGGCAGGATTCGGACTGGACCCCGAGATTCATCGGATCCCGAAATCCGGCGCCTGTTGCAACGCTATCGTACCATTCCCCAACTTGAATATTCCAGCGATATCGGGGATTTGCACTCGTTGAACGGCGCGAATATCGCTATTCGACGCGCAGTGTTCGAGCGCGCCGGCTATTTCGATGAGCGCCTCGGCCCTGGCGCGTCGGGAACGTCGGAAGACGTCGAGTTGGCGCAGCGCATCCGCAGGGCGGGGATGAAGATCGCATATATGCCGCGCGCGATCGTTTACCACCGAGTCGATCGCGAACGGCTCACCGAGCAATACTTTAAGCAAACGCATTGGCGCCAAGGCGTTAGTCGATTCCTGATGAAAAAGCGCACATCTGCGGAAATCGTCTACAATCTGATCCGCGCCTCAGGCCAATATGGCTACTTCACGTTATTCGGCAAAGAGCGAGACCGCTATCGCAGCAAAGGCCGGATTTACCACTACCTCGGCATGATGAATGCCAAACGGAATCAAACCGGATCACAATAGCGGCGAGCCATCATCGGTTCAAAGAACTCCGGCTATTTCCTAAACCGAGCAGGCTAAAATCAAAGCTGAAGCTGGTTTTGGAGGGATTAACATCGTGCTTGATGCCGAGCGTCGCCGTCCAGCATTCACAAAAGGAAAGAAATTTGGTGCTGGCGCGAAAACCGATGAAGCGGGTGTCTCGGACATCATAGGTACTGCTCACATTGACCAGGAGATTGTCGGTGAGATGATACAGCAAATTGCCGCCGAGATTGCCGACCGTATCTTTAGTGAAAGGGTTCCCGCAACGTGGGTCTAACGAGTGAGCAGCGCAATATGTCGGTGTTGCCGGTATATCGGGGTTGATATTCGCATCGTCGGCAAAAAAGCTGTTGCAATCCCGCGGATCAGTGGTGTTCTCGCAGGTCGGCGCGCGGCGCAAAAATTGATAACCGAGGCTGATAGCATTTGGGCGATTGAAATCCGCATCCAAAGTACGGCGGAAAATCGGGCGCGGATCGGTCAAGCTGAGCGTCAGTCTAGCTTGCGTGATATTCCACTTCCCGGGATCGATCCCGCCGTCGAAGCCGATATCGATATAGTTGAGCGGGGTGAGCTTTAGATTGATGTCGATATCCGATAAGCTGTCGCCGCCTTTGCGTTCTTTGTCGATGTCGTAACTGGTTGCTAACCGGAGCGATACCATCTGGCGGATATCGCCGATCACGCCAGGAGTGAGAAGCTCAACGTTATCGCTCTCTGGAGGGGGCGCCAGACCACTGATCATTTTTCCCCAGAACCGATTCATCACTGCGAACGTCAAGACATTACGATTACGGATACGATCGATTTCATCCATGATTGGAATACGGCTTTGGTCGATCCGTGGCACAAAAAGATAGCTGATTTCCGGCTCGACAACATGTTTGATACGGCTCAAGCCCAGAGCGTTGAAGTTGAAAACGCGGCTGACTGCGGTTCCAACGTTCCAGCGCAGTTCCACGAGTTCGCGCGAGACGTTGTGGTCGCCGGATTTGACCGGAGCATAAATGTGATACAGCGTCTCACGCGGTGCTACGCTGAGCGCGCCGAATAATTTTGAACTGACACGAAACGGCACCACGACTTCGGGCCGCAAATCAAACCGTAATCCGTCACCGCTTTCTCGTCTTAGGTAATTGACGCCTTCAGTGCGCCAGCGAAATTCCAACGGGAGATTCGGCAAGAAGCGGCGTCCCCAGAAGGCGACCTGCGGAGTCCGCTGCAGGGTTGTGCTGTCGGGTTGGATAAAATCCTGGTAAAAATTATATTCTCCCTTGAGATAGGTATCGCCCCAATTCTTGAACACACCGAAGCGCGATGCTCCGAAGCGGCTGCGCCGCAAGTCGGACTCTTGCGTGCCCGGCAGGTCGAATCGATCAACCAATTCACGCGTGAACAAATCATCGCTAAAAGCGGCAAAATCGCTGAACGTAAGCCAATCGAAGCTTGTCGTATAGCGATGTGTGCCGAGCACGTTCCAGCGGTCGCGGGGAATATGCTGATCGGCAATGGTACGGTCGACGATGTCAGACTCCGGGTTGTGTCTCCATCCTTCATTGAAATACGAGCTATCGATGCGGAAATCCGACTCTTGATCGATTTTGGTTCGCACCTCACCGAGAAAGCCGTACCGGCTGCGCGTCTCGAGATCGAATCTGACGGTGGTATCCGTACTCTTGGAAATCGCCCAATAAAAAGGCTGCAGGTATCTAAACCCGTCTTTGCTTGACTGCCCGAGCTGGGGAAAAAGAAATCCCGTTTGTCTTTCTGCCCTGAGCGGGAACAAACCGTACGGGACATACAAAACCGGCACGTCGAAGACATAAAAATAGCCGTTTTTGACCGTGCCGACCCCCTCGAGAGAGAGATCCATTTGCTCGGCGGAAAACTTCCATGACGGCGCACCGCTTTCGCACAAGCAGGTAGTAAAAAAACCGTCATCGACGTGATAGGTTTGGCCGCCAAATTTTTGGAAACGGCGCCCCGTCATACTGACGTGCCCGTCTTCCAGGAACAAATCGCCGTTCTGAATCTCGCCGGTCTCTTGCTCCATGTTCATCTGGATGGAATCGGCGGATCTGACTTTCCACTCCGGATCATCAACGGTGACCTTGCCCTTGGCCTCGACGTCTTGAGTGGTGCGGTTGACCCGCACCTCATCGGCCTTCAAAGTCGTGAGATCGCGCTTGAGCTCGACGCTTCCAGTGGCTTCGATCTGATTCGAACCGTCCGACGTGGATAGTTTGTCCGCTGTGACGTTTATTTCGCCGGTGCCGCCCTGATTACGCGGCGCGGTGAGCTGAGCGCTCCATCCCTCGGCAGCCATCGCCACTGCGATGCCGAACACCAGAAACGTTTTTTTCAAGATCATTGGATTACGTAGGCGGGATAGCGTCGCTCCTCGGCGCTTTGGCCACTAGGGGCCGTACCTCGCCCAGCAAGTAGAGTGAGCCGGCGACGACCACGATATCGTCCGGCTGCGCACTGTCGAGCAGCGCGGCGAGAGCCGTTTTCGAGTCGTGGATCACGCGCTTCGAGATTTGTACTGGAATGCTTTTGGCTAATAGATCTGGATCGGCGCTGCGTTCCATGGCTACCCGCGTGAAAATCATTTCATCTGCAAGCGAAGCCAATACTCCGAGCATCAGCTGCCATTCTTTGTCTGCCATTGTGGCAAACAAAAACCTGATTTTTCGCCCCCGCCTCAATTCGACTAAGGCATCAGCAAGCGCGCGCACGCCTTCTGGATTATGCGCACCATCGAGAATCACCAAAGGCTTTTCGGCCACGACTTCCATGCGTCCCGGCCATCGCACCGTCTCCAGACCTTGCCGGATGCTGGTCTCGGCGACTGGAAAATGCTCACTCACCAGCTCGAGTGCCGCTAAAGCCAACGATGCATTGGCAAGCTGATGCCGGCCTCGGAGCGCTACGGTCAGATCAGGCAGATTTTGTTTCATGCCTATATAGTCGAAAAGGCGCTCATTTTTCAATAAAAAACTAAAACTAGTTCCAAGAAAATAGGCCGGAGACTCCCGCATCCGAGCGATGTCTTTTAAAACTCTGGCGACCGGGTCGGATACTTTACCGCAGACCACGGGTATTCGAGACTTGACAATGCCGCCTTTCTCGCGCGCGATGGACAATTCATCCGGTCCTAGATATGCCTCATGATCTTTCGAAATCGTTGTAATGATCGAAACCAACGGTGTTACGACGTTTGTGGCGTCGAGCCTTCCACCCAAGCCAACCTCGATAACCGCGACGTCGGCGCGCTTACGGGCGAAATAGATAAAAGCCATTACCGTAATGAATTCGAAAAAAGTGAGCGGCACATTCGCCGCGACAGTGCGCTGCCAAATTTCATCGCCTAGCGCGACGACTTCGGCTTGGGCAATCTGTTCCTGGCCGATGCGAATTCTTTCGGTGAACGACTCCAGATGAGGCGAGGTATAAAGCGCGGTTCGATAGCCGGCCTGCTGCAAAATATTGTGGAGCAATGCCGCTGTGGAGCCTTTGCCGTTGGTGCCGGCGATATGTAACGAGGGGAATTGGTTTTCGGGATGGTTGAAAAGTGCTAGAGCCTGGGTCATTCGATCCAGGCGTAAATCAATGACGCCGCCGCCTAAGTTAAAAATTTTTTCGAGAGTTTCGAAATAGCGTTCCATGCCGCATCTGGTCCGCGTATCCTAAGCCGTTCTTTAAACGTAGCAGACCCGAACACATTAGCCTGGACGCGCTGCTTGCCGCAAAGCGCGTTTCAGCTCAGCCACAAACGCCCCGGCTTGCTTCGCCTTTTTTTTCCTGTCCTGGGCCTTCTCGATTCGCTCGACGAGCGCGCTGCCAACGACCGCGGCGTCCGCGAAACCGGCGATCCAGGCCGCTTGCTCCGGTGACGAAATCCCAAAGCCGACACCTATCGGGAGTGAGGACTCGCGGCGTACCCGCGCCACTTGGGCGCGCAGCTTATCGTCAAACGAGCGTCGTGCCCCGGTGACACCCGTGACTGAAACGTAGTAGATGAAGCCACGACTGGCGCGCGCCACCTGTTGGATCCGCTTGGCGTCACTCGTGGGCGACAGTAAGAAAATCAAATCGAGCCCAGACGCATCGGTCCAATGCTTTAGCTCGCCGCTCTCCTCTAGGGGCAAATCGACGCACAAGACCCCATCGGCGCCGGCGTGTGCCGCCTCGCGGGCAAATTTTTCCAGACCAAAACGAAAAAAAGGATTGTAGTAGCCAAACAGCACGACCGGCACGTTGAAGCTCGCGCGAAACCGCCTGACCAGGCGAAAAATCGCCGGCAATGAAACCGGTCGCTTCAGCGCGCGTTCCGATGAGCGTTGAATTGTCGGCCCATCGGCAGTGGGGTCTGAAAAGGGAATCCCGAGCTCGATGCAATCCGCCCCGCCCTGGGCCAGCGCTTTCATGATTTGGAGCGTGGTCTCGAGGTCAGGATCACCCGCTGTGATAAAAGGGATTAATGCGGCTTCGCCACGTACTTTGAGTTCGGCAAACTTCGTCCCGATGCGGCTCATGATTTACGATCGTTCAAGGCTCGACGTTCAAGGTTTCTTGTCAGAGCGCCAAAGCTTAGCTGTAACACGGTTCGCTCTTTGACAGACCCGAGTTCATAGTTTTACTCCAAGGTAGTCACCTACGGTCATCATGTCCTTGTCACCTCTTCCGGAAAGATTGACGATGATGACCTGTCGCTTGCTCAATCGTCGCGCAAGCTTGGCCACCGCCGCAATCGCGTGCGCGCTTTCAAGGGCCGGGATAATGCCCTCAACTTGGGCGAGCAGCTTGATCGCCGCGATAGCTTCGCGATCCGTGGCGGAAGCAAACTCGACTCTCCCTGAATCACGCAAATAGCTCAACTCCGGACCGACACCGGGATAATCCAGACCCGCCGCGATCGAGTGAGTCTCGGTAATCTGTCCGCGATTGTTCTGCAGTACGTAGCTCTTGCTGCCGTGTAGAACACCTACCGCGCCGCCCTGAATCGATGCGGAGTGCTTGCCGCTGGGAAGTCCGTGTCCAGCCGCTTCCACACCGAGCATTTTGACGCCATGATCGCGTACGAACGGATAGAAGAGACCCATGGCATTACTTCCGCCGCCGACGCAAGCCACTAGATACTCTGGCAATCGACCCTCTTTTTTTGCAATCTGCCGGCGCGCTTCCGTGCCGATGACCGATTGAAAGTCGCGCACCATCATGGGATAGGGATGTGGCCCGGCCACCGATCCGATCAAGTAGTACGTACTCCGCACATTGGTCACCCAATCCCGCAGTGCCTCGTTCATTGCGTCTTTGAGGGTTTGGCTTCCCGCCTCCACCACGCGCACTTTGGCGCCGAGCAACTTCATGCGAAAAACGTTTAGCGCCTGGCGCCGGACATCTTCCTTGCCCATGAAAATCTCACAGGTAAGGCCGAACCGGGCGGCCACCGTTGCCGTCGCTACCCCGTGTTGCCCGGCGCCGGTCTCAGCGATAATGCGTTGCTTGCCCATGCGCCGGGCGAGTAAGATTTGACCGATGGTATTGTTGATCTTATGCGCGCCGGTATGACACAAGTCTTCGCGCTTGAGGTAAATCTTGGCCCCGCCGATCTTTTGCGTCAACCGCTCAGCAAGATAGAGCGGCGTTGCGCGCCCCGCATACTCGCGCAAATAAAAATGAAAGTCCCTGCGGAACGAAGGATCCCGGCGCGCTTTGGTGTAAGCTGCTTCGAGTTCCGCCAGTGCCGGCATTAGAGTCTCGGCCACATAGCGTCCTCCGTACGGCCCGAAGTGGCCCCGCCGGTCAGGCACTCTTGGCAGCAATGATAAATTCTTTGAGCTTCGCATAATCCTTAACACCGGGCCGCGCTTCTACGCCGCTACAGACATCGACTGCGTACGGGTGAACGCGCTTGATCGCGGCACTAACATTCTCGACGCAAAGTCCACCCGAGAGAATAAGCCTGCTGGCCTCGAGATCGTCAGCCCAATCCCAGGGGAACGCGGCGCCGGAACCACCATAACCAGGAGACCAAGAATCAAGCAGATAGAAATCCGCCGGAAACTCGCTGAGCGTCATGACTGACGATCGTTCTTTTAGACGAAAAGCTTTGATGATTTTGAGGCTCCAGCCGGAGCAGTATGCCGCGCTCTCCTCGCCATGAAATTGTGCGGCAAGATACCCCGCGCGTCCGTGCCCGAGTCGGGCGCTCGCAACCACATCGGAAACGTTTTCTCTCGGTTCGTTCACGAACACTGCCACATTAAAGGAGTCGGTCGGCAGTCGTTGGATGATTTCTCCGGCCCTCTCCGGCGTGAGGAAACGCGGGCTCGGCGGATAGAAATTGAACCCGAGCATGTCCGCGCCAAGCTCGAGCGCTTTTTCCGCGTCAGCCAAGCTCGTAATGCCGCAAACTTTGACCTTGACGTCCATAACCGCTAAGACTCAGGCCCGGAGCAGTTCGGAAAGCTTTGCGCCAGGATCTGGCGCGCGCATCAAGGACTCGCCGATTAAGAAAACATGAACACCCAGCTTCTCGACTCGCCGAATGGCCTCAATCCGGTCAATGCCGCTTTCACACACGACCGTCGCGCCTGACGGGACCAGTGACGCCAAGTCTTCTGTTGTCGAAAGGCTCACCTCGAAGGTCCTGAGATCGCGGTTGTTGATGCCGATCACTTTCGCGCCTGCTTCGACTGCGGCCTCAAGCTCGTTTCTACTATGCACTTCCACGAGGACGTCGAGCGACAGCGCCTCCGCCATCTCGCGTAATTCCCGAATCGACCCGGGTTCGAGCAGAGCGGCAATCAGCAGCACGGCATCGGCGCCGTAACTTTTGGCCTCGACAATCTGATAGGCATCGAGAATAAAATCCTTCCGTAGCAGCGGCAAATCGACCGCTGTCCGCACCTTTTCCAAATCTTGCAAGCTACCCTGAAAAAAACGCTCTTCGGTCAGCACCGAAATCGCAGCCGCGCCATGCGCCGCGTAATTTCTTGCAATCCGGACAGGGTCGAAATCGGCGCGAATCAAGCCTCTGGATGGTGAGGCCTTTTTCAGTTCAGCGATAATGCGCCGCCCAGTCCTGGTTAGACTCCGCGTGAAGCCGCGGGCGCTAGCCTTGAAAAGCGGCCGATCCCGGAGCCTCTCGAGCGGCATTTCGATCCGTCGGCGTTCAATGACACCTCGGACGTGCTCAGCAATCGTCGTCAAAATCTCGGCCATGATCGGATCCGAGTTTCCGCTAAGCATGGCAATGCGAGCGGAGGCCGGCACGCGACCTCAGCTTCGCCGAAAGCCGCCTAAGCCGCATTGGTCAGCTCGACGAGCTCAGCAAGTTTTTGACGCGCTTTGCCCGAATCGATCGACTCTGCGGCGAGCCTCATCCCATCTTCGACGCTCGCGGAGTTACCGCTGACATACAATGCGGCGCCGCTATTGAGCAGGACTACATCACGTGGCGGCCCTTTTTTGCCGGTCAATACCGCCCGCAAAACTAACGCGCTCTCTTGGGGATTGCCGCCGTGCAATTCTTCGAGGCGACAGCGCTGAAGATTAAATTGTTCGGGCTCGATCACATACTCTTTGATCCCACCGTCGCGCAGCTCCGCGATCTTGGTGGGCCCGCACAGGGAAATCTCGTCTAACCCTTCGAGCCCATGCACAACCATCGCTCGCGCACTGCCGAGATTCCTGAGCACTCGCGCGATCATCTCCACCATTTCGCCGCTGTAAATGCCGATCAGCTGATGCGTCGCCATTGCGGGATTCGTCAGTGGGCCCAAGATGTTGAAGATCGTGCGAATTCCGATTTCGCGTCTGGGCTGGACCGCGTATTTCATGGCTTCGTGAAGCAACGGCGCGAAAAGAAACCCGATGCCGATATGCGCAATGCATTGTTCCACGCGCTCTTTCGGCGCGTCGACTTTGACGCCCAAGGCGCCGAGCACGTCGGCGCTACCGGACTGGCTGGAAACGGACCGGTTCCCATGTTTGGCGACATTCACACCCGCGCCGGCAAGCACAAACGCCGTCGTGGTCGAAATGTTGAACGTGCCTTTCTGATCTCCTCCCGTGCCACAGGTATCAAGCACCGTCTTTCCGGCAACGTTGACCCGGTGCGCCTTATCACGCATCACTCGCGCTGCGCCGGTGATTTCGTCAACGTTCTCTCCCTTCATGCGAAGCGCCGTTAAAAACGCCGCAACCTGCAGCGGTGAGGCCTCGCCGGTCATGATTTGATTCATGACGTCGACGGTTTCAGTCTCCGAAAGGCTGATGCGGTTGACCAATTTTTCAATCGCATCGCGAATGCTCATGTTGCTCACGTGCGTCACTTGCTGGTGACAAAAGCTTTGGGAAAATTTTCCTTGTTGCGAAGCGCCTCGAGGGTCTTGTCCGCGTCGTCGCGCGATCCATATCGGCCAACGCTCACCCGATACCAAGTCTTGCCCTGATTTTGAACCTCGGTAACATAGGCGTTGTAGCCCTTGTTTTTGAGTCGATCTGCGATCAATTTCGCGGAACGTTCGTCCGGATAGGCGTTCACCTGCGCGCGCCAGTTCTTCGCAAGCTCCTGAGACTCAACACCGGCCCGCTCGACTTTTTTTGTCGTCGTTTGCGTAAGCCCGGCCTTTTCAGTTTTCTTTTCCGCGGTCTTGACCGGAACGATCGACGATACTGGCGCCGGTTTTTTTTCTTTGGCTTCTGCGGTATTCATGGGTTCGATCCGCTTCGGCTTTTCTTCAGCCACCGCTTCCGGTGTTCTGATCGGACTGGGCAAAGGGTCATTGAAGGTAATCTCATCGCGGGCCGTGGGCGCGGCTCCGCTGCTCGGCTCCTGCGCGCCAGGCTTGACTGGGATTTTAACCAGCGGTTCTTCCTTTTTGACCA